>JAEDGE010000102.1 GCA_016297675.1 Oscillospiraceae bacterium | reverse complement strand
GATGATGCAGCGGAGAATCCTTTCCAGCTTGTTGACAAATACGTCAGAATCGCCTATAATAATAAAAGTAATTGGCAAGGAGGTGCAGGATGCTGCCTGTTTTATATGGAAAACAACCCCTGCAAACCACGCTGTCCCACATGGTCAGCGGTGGACGGCTCGCACAGGGATTTTTATTTTACGGCGATGCTGGTTTGGGACGAAAAACGCTGGCACATTGGTTTGCATCGCTGTTGCTTTGTGAACAGCCAGAGAATGGGATGCCCTGTGGGCATTGTAAATCTTGCCATAACATGCAAAAGGACTGTCATCCAGATTTTTTGCAGGCAGAACACAGCGGAAAACTGGGCGGCTTTTCTGTGGAAACCGTTCGGCAGATTTGCAGCAGTGTGGCAATTCCGCCGAACAATGGGGAACGAAAGGTGTATCTATTTGGAGACTGTGATCAGATGGATGTGCGGTCACAGAATATCTTGTTAAAAATATTGGAAGAACCACCAGCATATGCATACTTTTTGTTTACGGCTTCGGCAAAAGATATTTTATTGGCAACCATTCGTTCTCGTATTTTATCATTTGGACTGGTGCCTTGCACTTTGGAAGATTGTCAGGCAGCTGTAACAGCACTCGGTGTGCCGGATGCCGATTTGCAGCGGTTTCCGGGCAATATCGGACAAACATTCGCCTATGCCACAGAAGAATCCCTGCAAACCGCTGTGCAGAGGGTGGAAACCTGTGTGCAGGCATTGCAGCAGCGAAACGAATATGCATTTTTGAAAGCGGTTGCTACTATGGGAAAAGACCGACCGCAAGCACGTTTTTTCTTGCAGCAAATGCGGCTGCTTGTACGGGATGTGATGGTTTTGCACAGCGATTCCGCTGCGAAAACTTGCAGCTGTGTACCGCAGCTTGCAAAACAAATGGCAAAGCAGACGGCACAGCGGCAGGGAGAACAGTTATTTGAAGCGGTTCGTACCGCAGAGCAGGCATTGCAGGCAAACGGCAATGTGCAATTGCTGCTGGCGGCTCTTTGCGGAGAATGGATTCGTGTGTGATACGTTGTTGAGGTTCCTGAGAATAACAGAATCCGCTTGATACAATATATTTTACAATACTTGAGAAAGGATTTTATATGATTGAAATTATCGGTGTCCGTTTTAAAAACAACGGAAAAGTATACTATTTTTCACCAGATGGAAAACAATTTCAGGTTGGTGATTTGGTCATCGTAGAAACTGCAAAAGGGACAGAGTGCGGCGAAGTGACGATTCCCAATAAAACAATTCAAAAGGCAGAGGTGGTACAGCCACTGAAGCAGATTCTTCGTGCAGTCAACAAGGACGATCTGCGGATTTTGGAGCAGAATCGGAAGAAAGAAATTCGGGCATTCCACGTCTGCGAAGAAAAAATTGCCATGCGAAAAATGGAAATGAAACTGATTGAAGTAGAATGTGCCTTTGACAACAGCAAGCTGCTCTTTTATTTTACAGCAGAAAATCGTGTAGACTTTCGGGATCTGGTCAAAGATCTGGCTGCGATTTTCCGCACACGGATTGAACTGCGGCAAATCGGCGTACGGGATAAGGCAAAAATTCTCGGCGGCATTGGCATTTGTGGACGAGAGTTCTGCTGCAAAGGTTTTTTGTGTGAATTTCAGCCGGTTTCCATTAAAATGGCAAAAGAGCAGGGGCTTTCTCTGAATCCGGCAAAGATTTCCGGTTGCTGCGGCAGATTGATGTGCTGTCTGAAACATGAGCAGAATGTCTATGAAGAACTGCTCAAGATTACGCCGAAAATCAATGCAACAGTTGCTCTGCCAGATGGCACAAAAGGAAAGGTCATTGAATCCAATACATTGACTGGTGATTTGAAAATCCAGACAGAACAGTCAGAGATTCCTGTCAAGTGCAATCGGAAGGATGTTACCCTGCTGAAAGACGGAAAAATTCGGATTAATCCAGAAGAGCGAAATGCCTTTAAGGAGCTGGAGGGAAAATAAATCATGCAGACTCCACCCAAACCGAATTATCAACGGGAGCTGGAACGGGTACTGCAAAGCATTCCGGCAGGAAAAAAGCCGATATTGTTTCTGCATGCCTGCTGTGCCCCGTGCAGCAGCTATGTGCTGGAGTATTTAAGCCGTTATTTTACGATTTCTATTTATTTTTACAATCCAAATATCATGCCGGAAAAAGAATTTTCCTATCGCCTTTCGGAACTGCGGCGGCTTTTACAGGAAATGCCGCTTTCTGGCACCGTTTCTGTGATTGCTGGAGACTGGGAACCAGAACGATTTCTCACATTGGCAAAGGGACTGGAACAGGAACCGGAACGAGGAGAACGCTGCCGCCGCTGTATTGGGCTGCGACTGGAAGAAACTTTTCGGGCTGCAAAAGCAGCGAATGCGGATTATGTGTCTACAACGCTGTCCATTAGTCCGCATAAAGATGCACAGTTTATCAATGAGAAAGGGGCAGCACTGGCAGAACAATATGGTGTGCCGTGGCTGTTTTCTGACTTTAAGAAGAAAGGCGGCTATCAGCGATCGATTGTTCTTTCACGAGAATATCATCTGTATCGGCAGGATTTTTGTGGTTGTGTATTTTCAGCAGGAAATAAGTAGCCGGTGGTGCGTCACTGCTGACGGCTCACCCAAGATTTCCCGAAGAAATCCCAAAATGGATTTCCATGCACATCCGAAAAATGTGCTTGCAATTGCACGGGAAACATAGTATAATAAGAAAGAACAGGAATATTTGTATCGCTTTGGAGGAATAAACGTATGCCAAAATATGTATTTGTTACCGGCGGTGTTGTTTCCGGTTTGGGAAAGGGCATTACCGCTGCTTCGCTCGGTCGTCTGCTGAAAGCACGAGGGTATCGGGTGACCATTCAAAAGTTTGACCCGTATATCAATGTAGACCCGGGCACGATGAGTCCGTATCAGCACGGCGAAGTGTTTGTAACGGATGACGGTGCGGAAACCGATCTGGACTTGGGACATTATGAACGGTTCATTGATGAAAATCTTTCCATCAACAGCAATGTTACAACCGGTAAGATTTACTGGACGGTGCTGAATAAGGAACGCCGTGGAGACTATCTGGGCGGCACGGTGCAGGTGATTCCGCATATCACCAATGAAATCAAAGAGCGGATTTATCGGGTCGGAAAAAATTCAGATACCGATGTTGTAATTACAGAAATTGGCGGTACGGTCGGTGATATTGAAAGTACACCATTTCTGGAAGCCATCCGGCAGTTTGTTGCAGAAGTGGGCAGACAGAATGCCATGTATATCCATGTGACACTGGTGCCCTATATTTCCGGCTCCAATGAGCTGAAGTCGAAGCCAACCCAGCATTCTGTAAAAGAGTTGCTTTCCATTGGGATTCAGCCAAATGTCATTGTCTGTCGGACAGAACTGGAGATTCCAAAGGAAATGGCAAAGAAAATCAGCCTGTTCTGTAATGTGCGGGAGGAAGATATTATTCAGAATCTGACTGCCCCGTCTCTGTATGATGTGCCGATGATGCTGGAAAAGGAAGGGCTTGCCGCTTGTGTCTGCCACCACCTTGGACTGGAAAACCGGACACCGGATCTGACCGAATGGATTCAGATGACAGAACGGCAGAAGCAGGCGACCGAACAGGTGACGATTGGTTTGGTTGGAAAATATGTTGCCTTGCCGGATGCCTATCTTTCTGTGGCAGAAGCACTGCGGCACGGTGGAATTCCGAATGATGTCAAGGTGGAAATCCTCTGGATTGATTCTGAGAAAATTACGGGTGCAACGGCTGCGGACATGCTGGGAGCATGTGACGGTATCATTGTACCGGGCGGTTTTGGAGATCGTGGCATTGAGGGTATGATTACCGCCATTGCCTACGCAAGAGAAAAGAAGATTCCGATGTTTGGGATTTGTCTGGGCATGCAGATGGCAGTGGTGGAATTTGCACGACACTGTGCAGGACTGCCGGATGCCAACTCCGCAGAGTTCCAGCCGGACGGTGAACAAAATGTGATTGACATCATGGAAGATCAGAAGGATATTACCAATCTGGGCGGCACCATGCGACTGGGGTTGTATCCGTGTAAATTGACAGAAGGTTCACGGGTTCGTACAATTTACGGGGAAGAGCTGATCTATGAACGGCATCGTCACCGGTTTGAATTGAATAATGCGTTCCGTCGGCAGCTGACCGAAAGCGGTTTGCAGCTTGCTGGTATTTCCCCGGATGGCAAACTGGTGGAAATTGTGGAATTAAAAGAACATCCATGGTTTGTGGGTGTGCAGTTCCATCCGGAATTTAAATCTCGTCCAAATAAGCCGCATAAGCTGTTTACGTCTTTCATTGCGGCGGCGTTACAGCAGAAACGGAAGACAGAAGCAGAGTCAGAGTAATGGATTTCTGCTATAGGATTCTGAAAAAGATGGCAATGCTTGCAGAAGCGTCAGAAAAATAAAGGCAGCCTATCGCACTGCATAGCAAAAACCGTCCGATTTTCGGGCGGTTTTTGTGTAATGATGAAAGGAGGCAGAATATCAATGTATCGATTACTTGTCGTAGATGATGAAGCCAATATCCGGAACGTGGTTCGGGAGTATGCAGAATTTGAAGAATATGAGGTCACAGAAGCGGAAAACGGCATGGAAGCAGTGGCACTCTGTCGGGAGCAGGATTTTGACCTGATTATTATGGATGTCATGATGCCGAGACTGGACGGCTTTTCCGCCTGCAAAGAAATCAAGAAGCGGAAGAATGTTCCGGTGATCATGCTCTCTGCCCGTGGGGAGGAGTATGACAAGCTGTTTGGATTTGAGCTGGGCATTGATGATTATGTGGTAAAGCCTTTTTCCCCAAAGGAACTGATGGCGAGAGTGAAGGCTGTTTTAAATCGGCATCATACGGCTGCCAATCCGGTTTCTGACCAGCAGCTGCAATTTGAGGGACTGGAAATTGACCTTGCTGGACGAGAAGTCTATGTGGATGGGCAGCGTGCAACCATGACACCGAAGGAGTATGACTTGCTGTTCTATCTGGTCAAAAATAAGGGATTGGCACTTTCCAGAGACAAACTGCTGGAAGCTGTTTGGGGTTATGATTTTTTTGGAGATGACCGCACTGTGGATACGCATATTAAAATGCTGCGTGGCAGTCTTGGGGTATATCGAAAATTCATCGTGACCTTGAGAGGAATGGGATATAAATTTGATCCGGATGCCTAATCTTCAGATGGAGCGGAATCTGACGATCCGTGTGAAAATCTGGTTATTTTTTATGATGTTTGTCTGCATCGTGTTCATTCTCATGTGGATTTTACAGGTCGTATTTCTGGAACGGTTTTATGAGGCGTTCAAGATTGCAGATATTGCAAAATCAGCAAGGATTTTGACACAGGCCTGTCGGCAGGAGGATTTTCCGTTGCTGGCAGAGGAGCAGGCTGTGCGAAATGAGATGTGTATTTCTATCCTGAATCCAGACGGACAGGAAACCTATCACTACTGCGTTTCTGCACAGAAGTGTTTGCTGCACAACGATCAGGATGTATATTTCTTTTTGATGGATTTAAAACATAGCGAGAATGGTTATATCTGTCGTTCTATTTATAATGAACAGCTACAAACACAGACGGTTGTCTATGGCAACTGGATTCTGGACAGCCATACGGGCGAAACGGTTGGCTATCTGTTGTTGAATGCCCGTTTAGTGCCTGTCCAGTCTACAGTTTCCATTCTACAGCGGCAAACGATGATTATCACCATTGCCATGGCATTTTTCGGTTGTGTGCTGTCCTTTCTGGCAGCCACGCACATTGGTGTACCGATTACACGTCTGACCCGTTCTGCGAAGCGGCTGGCACATGGTGACTACGAGACAAAATTTGAGGGCGGCGGCTGTGCAGAGGTGGACGAACTGGCAGAAGCTTTGACATATGCAGAGCATGAACTTTCCCGTACAGATGAAATGCAGCGAGATTTGATTGCGAATGTCTCCCATGATATGCGGACTCCATTGACCATGATGAAAGCCTATGCAGAGATGATACGAGATTTGTCGGGGGACAATCCGGTGAAACGGGAAAAGCATTTGCAGGTGATTATTGAAGAAACCGACCGGCTTTCCCTGCTGGTGAATGATATGCTGGATTTGTCCAAGCTGGAAAGTGGAACCAAGAAACTGGAATTTACGACTTTTGATATTTCGCAGCGGCTGACAGAGATTGCAAACCGGTATCAAGGCATTTCGGAACAGATGGGGTATCATCTGCATTTTACACCGGATGCCCCTCGCATGGTTTGCTGTGATGCCGGAGCAATTGAACGAGTCATTTGCAACCTGATTAACAATGCTATTAACTACACTTCGAAGGAAGACAAACAGGTCTTTTTGCAGCAGATCAATCTGCCGGATTGCGTGCGGATTGAAGTACGGGATACGGGGGATGGCATTGAAGAGGATAAAATTAAGCTGATTTTTGACAAATACTATCGTTCCGAGAATCATAAGCGAGAGGTGGTTGGCACAGGATTGGGTCTGTCGATTGTCAAGGCAATTTTGAAACTGCACAATTACGACTATGGCGTTAACAGCAAGCTGGGAGAGGGATCTACTTTCTGGTTTGCCATTCGGACAGAATCACAATCGGAGCAGCCTGTCAAATCGCAGAAGGCTGCACAATCAGAACCGCCAAAAGGAGCAGAACAAGATGGAACAACATAAGACCTTACCGCCATACCTGCTGGAACGGTTGGCAGAAAGCTATCCGGCAGAACAGACTGCACGCATTCTTGCCGGATATGCCGCACAACGAAGGGTTACATTCCGAGTGAATCCCCTCAAGGCAAGTGTACCGGCAGTGTTGCAGCAGCTTCAGACAGCAGGCATTGCAGTCACATCGGTGCCTTGGAGCGATATGGCATTTTGCTGTGCCGCTGATGTGCAGGAAGCACAAATAGAAGCGTTGCCGTGTTATGCGGCAGGCGAGATTTACCTGCAAAGTCTTTCCTCGATGCTACCGCCTGTGATTCTTCAGCCGCAGCCCAAACAGGAAATTTTGGATATGACAGCCGCTCCGGGCGGAAAAACCACACAGATGGCAGCGATGACGCAAAATCAGGCAAATATTATGGCGTGTGAGCTGCATAAGATGCGAGCAGAGAAATTGAAATATAATGTGGAAAAACAGGGTGCAAAGCGAGTGAATGTCATGGTAACAGATGCCAGACGGCTCAGTCCTTATTTTTCGTTTGACCGCATTTTATTGGATGCTCCCTGTAGTGGTAGTGGTACACTTTCGCTGCAAACAGGAGCAGGATTACAGAATTTTTC
>JAEDGE010000101.1 GCA_016297675.1 Oscillospiraceae bacterium | reverse complement strand
GGGTATTCTATCTATAACAATAGATAGAAAGAGAGGAACCCTATATGAAAATCAAGAAAATTGTGGGACGGGAAGTGCTGGATTCCAGAGGAAATCCAACAGTAGAAGCAGAAGTGTTTTTGGAAAATGGGGTGCGTGGCAGAGGTATTGCACCAAGCGGTGCATCCACTGGAACGTATGAAGCATTGGAACTGCGAGACGGCGATAAGCGGCGTTACAATGGAAAAGGTGTGACAAAGGCAGTTCACGCTGTCAATACAGCATTGTGCGAAACCCTATCGGGGAGAGAGATTGATGATCCGTTTTTCTTGGATGAAGAAATGCGAAAAGCAGACGGCACACCAGAAAAATCGCATTTTGGTGCAAATGCCATTCTGGCGACTTCCATTGCCTGCTATAAGGCGGCTGCTACGCAGCATGGTATGCCATTATTTCAGTTTTTAGGGGGAACAGCAGCTCGTACCATGCCAGTTCCGATGATGAATATTTTAAACGGCGGTGTTCACGCAGCCAATACGGTGGATATTCAGGAATTTATGATTATGCCGGTTGGTGCTCCGAATTTCTGTACTGGACTTCGCTGGTGTACAGAAGTATATCATGCACTGGCTGCACTTTTGCGGGAAGCTGGTTATTCGACAGCAGTCGGCGATGAGGGCGGTTTTGCACCGGATTTGGAAACGGACACCGATGCAATTGAATGGATTCTCAAGGCAATTGAAAAAGCAGGCTACCATGCAGGTTCTGATTTTGTACTGGCATTGGATGCGGCTTCCAGTGAGTGGAAAAGCAGCAGTGGCTATCGTCTGCCGAAGTCTGAAAAAATTTATACAACAGATGCATTGATTGCCCACTGGGAGACGCTTTGCAAGCAATATCCGATTGCATCCATTGAAGATGGTGTGGATGAAGAGGATTGGGAAGGCTAGAAGAAGCTAACCACACAACTTGGCACTCGGGTACAGCTGGTCGGTGATGATTTGTTTGTCACCAATCAGAAGCGTTTGGAGAAAGGTATTTCGATGGGCTGCGGCAATTCGATTTTGATTAAGCTGAATCAAATCGGAACCGTTTCTGAAACGATTTCTGCCATCCAAACGGCACATCATGCAGGATATACAGCGATTGTTTCCCATCGTTCTGGGGAAACAGAAGATACGACCATTGCAGATCTTGCTGTTGGGATGTGTTCTGGACAAATTAAAACCGGTGCTCCCTGTCGAACAGAACGTGTGGCAAAGTATAATCGACTGCTGCGAATCGACCGTTCTCTGTTGGGAACGGCTTGTTATGCAGGCAAACAGGCATTTTCAAAAAAGATTTCTGCTGTTTCTGAATCGAACCAATAAAAAATGCATTTTTTCAATAGAATGGAAATCGTGCTGAAAAGATAAAAAAGACACAGAAAACACTTGCAAAATTCTTACAGATGTTGTATGATGATAGAAGTAAAATCCGATGGAATGGAGCGTGGACAACATGGGTGTTCGACTGAATACAGATACAGAACTGGTGAAAGCAATCAAAGAGGGACTCAAGAAAAAAGACGGTTATTGTCCTTGCCGCATAGAACGAACAGAAGCATATAAATGCATTTGCGAGGAATTTCGTGCACAGATTGCCGATCCGGATTTTGAGGGCTATTGTCACTGCATGCTCTATTACAAGTACAAAGATACGACAGGAAAGGATGAAGAAAATGGCAGTCATCAAGGTAACAAATGATAATTTTGAAACAGCAGTTTTGCAAACCAGCAAGCCAGTTTTGATTGATTTCTATGCGACATGGTGTGGACCGTGCAGAATGGTTTCACCGCTGGTGGATGAAATCGCAGAGGAAAACAGTGATTATCAGATTTGCAAAGTAGATGTAGACGAGGCACCAGAACTGGCACAAAAATTTGGTGTCATGAGCATTCCAACATTGGTGGTTTTGAAAGGCGGTAAGGTTGTCGCACAGAATGTGGGGGCACTTCCGAAAAGCTCTATTTTGGATATGCTAAAGCAAGCATAAAACTATTTCTCAGAGATTAACCAATACAAAAAAGGCAGCTTGCAAAATGCAGGCTGCCTTTTAATATGGTTATTAATCATAAAATTATCCGATAGTAAGACAACAGTAAGTAATTTCACTGACAAGGCTATTGCCGTCAAATGTAATATCCATCTGATAGTCATTCTCACCGTCTCCATTGCTGTCAAACAGATAACGATAGATTGCTCCACCGCTGACTGGTTCATAGATACTACCATAAGCGGCTCTTACTTCATCCGGTGTGGACCCCACATGAATACCTTTTTCTGTTGCAACAGATGTTCCAGAAATGGTAACTGCTTTCGTTCCTAACCCATCACCAATCAGCTCTAATTTAATTCCGAGTTCATCATAGGAAATAAATGGGAAACCATCTACCCATTCAGTTGAAATAAAATCTTTATCCATTGCCGTGCGGAATGCCATACTATCTTCTCCTGGCTTAATCGAAACACCGTCAAAGGTAAATCGCATATCCTCTTCTGTAAACATACCATTTGGTGTGACCAGTGAACCAATGGTTGTAGCTGTTTCTGATGGTGCTTCTACAGGAGCTTCTGTAACAGAAACTTCTGTTTCCAGAGCGGTTGTAACCGTAGTAATGGGTGCCTGTGTAGCCGTCTGCGTTTCCGGAATCACCTCTGCTGTTTTCCGAACTGTCAAATTTGGATTGCCAGCATAGTGGATGGTTGTTACAACAGTGGTAGTGGAAACAGAACTGCTGGCGGAAATCGAACTGGTATTGCTTCCGCTGCTGCCGGATGTACTGGATGTTGTTTGATAGGGTGTACTGGACGTAGCAGAAGTGGAAGAAGTGGTTTTTGCGATTTCAATAACAGTATCTGGAACAGACTGATCAATTTCATTCTTCTGTCCGCATCCAATCATTGCCCCCAATACCGCAGTAGAAAGTACCGTGGCACAAATTCGTTGCTTGTTCATATGGATGACTCCTCTCTTTTTTCTGCAAGCTATGGGAATTTTATTTTTCACAGTTTGCAACATGTCAAATCCGAAGCAAAAATACAATGTTTCTTTTTGAAATACCACATTATTATACTATAATCGATGTCACTTGTCAACAATGAGAACTGGGCACTCCATAGAAATTTATTTTTAAATCAAAAATAAGAAATAAAAAATTCATTTTATTATTTCTTATCATTGCGATTGTGCCATGCAGTATCATTGCAAAGTGTCTCCCGATGTTGTTGATAGCCTTGAACGGTTCGATGATAGGTAAATATCATCCGAACAGAAATCCTCATCATACGCCATAAAGTACGGAAAAATCGGTGGTTATTTTGTTTTGCTAACATTCCTTTTTTTGTAAATGGATGAAAGAAGAAAACCGTGTTCTGTTTTTTGCAATCTGCCACAGTCGCATGAAAAAACGAAATTTGCGGAATATCTGCCGGTACATCTTTTCCATCCATAGAAAATTGTTCTGTTCCAGTTTCCTGCTGCTGTAGCAGTGTTTGATGCAACTGTATCGCATTGGTTTCTGCCAGCCAAGACCAGCCACGCAAAAAGTCACGATACCCTTGCAATACAAAGTCTGCTGTATCATAACGGTACAGAAAAAGCAGTCGCAGAACCGTACGCCAAAGCTCCTTGGTAACAGAGATGGGATTGCCAGCTTGCCCATGCATCGCATAAGTAATACAGCCATTTCGGGTAATATAATACTCATTCCATGGTGCATATTTCAAGTAGAAATTTTCATGCCAGACACAGACACCTGTCATCATAACAACTGTTTGGTGCATTTGCAGGGCATATTCCACATCGTCCATTTTAATAAAAAACGGCATGGGCAGCCCGGCTTTTTTTACCGCAGCAACTGGCAGAAAACACGCCCACCATGCAGCATAATTTGCTGGAAATGGTGTCATGCGTGACAGCAGAATATTTTCGTCTGTCAGGTCAGTTTGTGACTGCACACCCGTCAGGCAGCGATCTTTACAGAATGCACCCGCTTCAAACTGAACAGATGGATGCATAATGTCCATCATCGTTCCGCCAACAGTAAGCGTTTCCTGTAGTTCTGGTTTGCAAACAGAGAGAAATGCAATGGTTCGGGCAATGCCATTCCAGTCGGCAATAATATCATCATCCATCAATAAAATGTGTGTATATTTTTTTTCCTGTAATGCTTCCTGTACTCCACGGGTAAACCCACCGCTGCCGCCAGTATTTTGATTGTGGAATAATCGAATTTGTTCGGTTTTCGGTAATTTCTCTTTTGTCCATGTTTGTCCATTGTCAATGAGAAAGACTGTCAGCGGAAGCGGATGGTGTGCCGCTTGCCATTGAAAAAGCTGCTGTATTGTACGGGAAACCCATTCTTCTCTCTGGTGTGTGCAGATGACAGCCGCCAACTGAACAGGACAAAGTGCAGGCACATCTGCCAGATAATAACCACTTAAAAACTGGCAGGAATCCGATTTGGCTTGAAGCTGAAAATACAGAAATCCGTTTTCCGGCAAATGAGAGAGGGAAAAGGGAAATACTTGTGGATGGATGCCATCGCCGGTTACTGTTTGCTCATAGAGCATGGAAACACCGTTTGCGGTACGAATCAAGCACTGTACTAACATCGTACCTTTTATTTGAAAGCAGGCGATTGGTGTTGTGACAATGGTATTTTTCCGCCATTGCATATAGTCGAAACAGCCAAACCATGTGTCGAAAGAGAGTATACTGTCATATGCCATTTGCAGGCTATTTACGTTTCGGATGACCGTTCCCTTTGTACGGATATATAGTGTTTCCGGTATGGCATCTGGTATGGACGCATCGGGTAGACGCATGGCATAGAGTTCAATATTCATGCTGTTTCCTCCGGGGATGTTTATTTTTGATGCAAGGCGAAATCTGTTTTCAGGATCAGAAACGATTGCAAATCTGCCGCATGGTCAAACGACGATCATATGATTTTTATCATTATAGCACACAAGCAGGAAAAAGTCAAATTGATAATTGTTTCTAAAAAGAAACAACCATGCGTGTCAGAATACACGATAATTATGCGGAAAAATCAGTTGACAAAAAGGTTTTTTTATGATAAAATGGAAAATACTGAAACGCTTCGTTTATATCTGTCTGTGTACTGTTTATGATTTTGTCGTATTTGGTGCGATACCAGCAGATTTTGTTTCAAAAATAAAATTATATTTGCATAAAGCAGATATATGTTTGTGCGGATATGATCCGTCGATGTGTGAGAAAAAAGAACATATCATCTAATTGTATAGATGGGAAGAAATGTTAGGGGATGACAACAAAAACATGCAAAAACAATATTGGAAAACTATCTGTGGATTTGTAGCTGTAATAGGGTTGTTTAGTGGCTGCAATCGTGTGAACAATCCAGAGGAAATTGCGATGCTACAAGAACAATCGAATGCCATTATGGCGATGGCAACTGAAACGGTTCCAACAGAAACAACGACCACGCCAGAAACAACAACTGTTACAACCACTACAACAACAGATTTGTATGCACCTTTTATTGACTATGATGCGGGGATTGATCCGGACAAGCCAATGGTTGCACTGACATTTGACGATGGACCAAGCGAACATACTGCTACTATTTTAGATGTGTTGGAACAAAATAATGCACATGCCACCTTCTTTGTGGTTGGTGAAAATATCAATACATATACAGGTGAGCATATCAAACGTGCGGCATCACTGGGGTGTGAAATCGGCAGCCATACCTATGATCATTGTAATTTGACAAAAGCATCTGCCAAAGAGGTGGATAATACTGTCAAGAAGACAGATGATACTGTTTTTGACTTGATTGGTCGATATCCTTACTGGCTGCGTCCGCCTTATGGTTCATTTAATGATGATGTTCGCCTGCAAATTCAAAAACCGCTTGCATTCTGGTCGATTGATACCAGAGACTGGGATACCAGAGATACTGCTTCAACGGTCAACACCGTATTGAATTATATAGAAGACGGCGATATTGTACTCATGCATGACTTCTATGCGCCTACTGCGGCAGCCGCAGAGCAACTGATTCCGACACTGATTGAGCAGGGGTATCAGTTAGTCACATTGAGTGAAATGGCATATTATCGAGATTTTCAGTTAGAAAATGGGATGTTAGTGATTGACATGCATCCAGATGAACCAAGCTATTATCCAACGCCGGATGCTTCTAACAATACAACCACAGTGGAATCCTCATCAGAGGAGATGACAGAAACTGTGCCTTGTGAGGAAGCAATGTGTACGGATTCCGTAGAATCATATTGATGCTTTTCTCTTTGTTCCATACAAAAGAAGGGCATTGGATTTGTAAAGCGATCAATTCTTTTGTATAAAATCAGAAGCCGTTCTCCTGTCAATCAGAAGGACGGCTTCTTTCTCTTTCAAATATTCTGCGTGTTGTTACACATCAATTCACATCTTGATATTCATCTGAGATGAATGATTTTAAAATATCGCTCTTTACGGCAACTCGTAAGTTTCCGCCATAGTATGCATCTTCATCATAGGTGTATTCATCATAGTACACATAAATATTGATGTCAACATAGGAATCCGTATTGCCGATCGGCTGATCTAACAGACCATTTTCAAAGATTTCTTTCAGAAAAGTGGTGCTGCTGATATCAGCTGTCTGATAGGACTGGCTTTTCGTATCATAATAGTAGGCTGTGATATCAACATCATAATCTTCACTTGATCTGAGATTTTGCATTTTGGTTTCTACAAATTGTTTTGCCTCTGCAATTTCCTCTTTTTCACTTTCATACAAGTATGTATTGTAAAGTTCAGCTGTTTTTGGATAGAGAGCGGCATAAACCGGTATGTTGAATTGATAGGTTTCTTTGTCTTCTGTGTGTACTTCGTAGTTAAAATAGAAAGTGGCTGTTTCTGTTCCGTTGTGATTGATATCATACCAATCTAAAAAGTCAACCGTTTGTAGTTCTTCTTTCAGTTGCTCAAATAACGCAGTTCGCTTTTCACTGCCTTCCTCCCAGTTATAACCGCCATCATTATATGTCCAGATAGAACCCTCAATGGGTTCCGGCGGAATTCTCCACGATTCATTGCCATTCTGGAAGGACTGCTGCAATTGTTCCGCAAGTACACGTTGTGTTTTGGAGTCAATTCGGATATAACGGTAACGCGTTTCGGATTTGGTTTCGATTTTGAAATAGAATCCCTGATATCTGTTACGTGGTTCATTGCTGTAATAATTTCCGTGTCCGCCGTTCTCGAATAAATCCTTGTCTTCTTTCAGATTTTTTAGAATGCTCGAAATCAAATCTTTATCTGTGATTGTGTCAGTATAATTGCTTTGAATGTAATCAGTATAGTATACAAATC
>JAEDGE010000100.1 GCA_016297675.1 Oscillospiraceae bacterium | reverse complement strand
TATGAAAATGGATTTTACAGATTTTGTGATGTAGTCAAAAAAGCCTGCAAAGCGGTTACGGTATCGGCAAGGCAGACATGGGGATAGGACTCCAACTCTCCGGTTGGTGCGTAGCCATAGCGGACACCGGCAAATGCGATTCCACAGGCAGCTGCTCCCTCTGCATCAAACTTGCGGTCACCGACCATAATCACACGTTCTTTTTCTGCTTCTGAAATGCCCAGTTGCCACATAGCCTGCTGCATCAACTCTGCCTTTGTTTCATTGGAATGTTCCATCGAACTGCCGACAACGACATCAAAAAACGGAGTGAGTCCAAAATAATCCAGTATTTGTTTTGCATATGGTTCCGGTTTGGAGGTTGCCATGGCAATCTGACAACCTTGCAGTTTGAGTGCTTGCAGGCATGTCGGAATCCCGTCATAGACACGGTTTTCCTTCCAGCCGATTGTACTGTAACGCTCCCGATATTTTTTCACCGCAAAAGAAACCATGGGTTCTTTCATGCCATAAAATGCGGCAAAGGAATAGGAGAGCGGTGGACCAATGAAACGGAGGAGTTTCTGGGAATCTGGTTCTTCAATACCGCAGGCGTGCAGGGCATATTGTGTACAGCGAAGAATGCCGGATTGAGAATCTGTAATCGTACCGTCTAAGTCAAATAAAACAGCGGTGTAGGGCATTGTGATTGTCCTTTCTTTAATAGAACGTTGCCACTTCCTGCTCCGGTTTGGAGGTGACAGCCACTTCCTTGACCGTCAGAACCGGACCTTTTCCACGATACAGCTTATGGCGTGTCACATGAATGGTTGCAGTGATGTTAATCCACTGCCGATTGTTCAATGCAAAGGCATTGTCCCATTCTGCTACAACACAGCTGTAGGTGATGTCTTCCACACAGCAGGTCATCACATGGCGGCCGACTGCAAATGTTCCTTTCGGAAATTTCTTATCTACTGCCACAATGCCACGGAACTTTACGGTTTTCCCTTCATACTTGTTGGGGTCTTCCATTAAATCCCGATACCAGATGGCATAATCCCGGTCTGCAATCTGAATTACCGGTGCATCCATATCAAATGGCAACGGGTCTTCAATCTCGTCGTATTCTACATTGCCGTCGGTATATTCATAGGCAATATCAGAACGACGGCTGACACCTCGTACAATTTTATGGAATGCCATTTTATCCATATCTTTCGTGAACCGATTGAAGACAATCAGTTCACAGGTATTCAGCTTGTCCACAACCAGACTCCGCATATTGGCGTTGTAGGTCAGGAAGGTTGTGGCATCGGCAAAGCACATTTCCTGATAGACTGTCCAGTTGTCCGGCAGCCGTTCAAACAGCATTTTCAACTGCCACATTCCATTGTATTCAATGATGACTCGTTCAGCGTGATGCTTTTGCAGCAGTTCGGTCAGATGCTGCGGTTGCAGTTCGGATTCGTCTTCGATGACCTCCTGAAACACTTCTTTATTTGGGTAGGTAGAAGCGTCATATTCTTCTTCGCCCTCTTCACAGAGCAGCAGCAGCGTGCGTTCCCCTTTGTTGAATCGAGGGTCTTCCAGCGTTTCCTGAATAAAACGGGTTTTTCCACCCTCCAGAAATCCTGTGAACAGATAAACCGGCACATCAACCGGCTGATTTTTTGCTGGCATGAAACGACCTCCTTTGCTTAGCAGGTGCGGAACAGCACAGCCAATGCATCTTCGTGAATGTGCGAACCAATGACACAAAGCCGTCCGGTGGTAGAAGCACAGCCTGTCCGCACATCTGGTGTTCCCGGTACATAGTCAAAGTGAATCCACTTGCCGTCTGTTCCGGCAACAATGCCCTTGGCACGCAGTACCATGCCGTAGGTGTCTGCGTCTTCCAGTTTTTCCAGTGCTGCCTGAATTTCTTCTGGTGTATAAGTTTTTGCTGTTTCTACGCCCCAGCTCGTGAATACTTCGTCCGCATGGTGATGATGGTGTTCATGGTCATGGTCGTGACAGCCGCAAGTACAGTTTTCGCCGTGCTCATGCTCGTGATGATGCTCGTGTTCGTGATGATGCTCATGTTCGTGACAACCGCATTCTTCATCATGTTCGTGGTCATGATGATGTTCGTGTTCATGGTCGTGGCACGCACAGTCTTCATCGTGTTCATGGTGATGATGTTCATGGTCATGATGGTGATGTTCGTGTTCGGTTTCTTCCAGCAGGTTTTTCAGAGCAGAATCCAGTGTTTCCGTCTGATTCATTGCAGCCAGCAGTTGGGCACCGTTTAACTGTTCCCAGTCGGTGGTGACAATCGGTGCGGTGGCGTTCCGTTCCCGCAGCCGCTGTACACAGTCTTCCAGTTTGGATTCTGCAAGACCGGCGGTATGGCTCAGAATCAGGCAGCTGGCATGCTCAATTTGGTTGTTGAAAAATTCACCGAAGTTCTTCTGATACATTTTGCACTTCTTTGCATCGACAACGGTAGTAAAGCTTTCCAGATGGATTTCTGGATTGTTCAGATTCTGTACTGCCCGAATGACATCGCTCAGCTTGCCGACACCGGACGGTTCAATCAGAATGCGGTCAGGGTGATAGTTGTCCAGTACCTGCTGCAATGCCTTTCCAAAGTCGCCAACCAGACTACAGCAAATGCAGCCGGAGTTCATTTCGGTGATATTGACGCCGGCATCCTGTAAAAATCCGCCGTCAATGCCAATTTCGCCGAATTCATTTTCAATTAACACCAGCTGTTCCCCAGCGTAAGCTTCTGCAATCAGCTTCTTGATGAGTGTGGTTTTGCCCGCACCGAGAAAGCCGGAAAAAATATCTACTTTTGTCATACTACAATCTTCTTTCTCAGAGATTTATGGTTTCCCATAGTGTCTAACAGTATATCACAAATTCCACTTTGATGCAAGCGGAAACCATACTGCTTTTATGAATGTTTTATGAAGACGGGAGGTTGGGAATCGGAAGAACGTGCTGTTGTACAATTTGTTCAATCACAGTACGGAATATCGGTGCAGCGGCATCATTGCCATAACCGCCGTCTTCTGCCAGTACGGTAACCACATAACGGGGCTGGGAGGCGGGAAAAAATCCGGTAATCCAGCCGTGGCAGTATTCCACGCCGTTTTCATCATAGCGTCCGGTTTGGGCGGTAGAGGTTTTTGCACCAACGGAAACGGAGTCTGGTACGCCCTGAAAGGTATCATTGCCATAGGCAGCGGCAATCATCAGATCCTGTAGGGCAGCAGCGGTTTTTTCAGAAAGAACCGGTGTGGAAACAGATTGCTGTTCCTGTTCGACCGAAACACCGTCTTGACTGATGCCACGAATCAACCTTACCTGTGGTAAATTGCCGCCATTGGCAATGGCACAGGTCATACGGGCAATTTGCAGCGGAGAAGCTGTCAGCATTCCCTGTCCGAAGCAGAAATTTGCCTTTTCTGCTGGAATTTGCAAATCCTGTAAACCGGGTAAAATACCACCGTCTGCTATGATGCTGTCGGATAGTGTCAGGGACTCGCCGAAGCCAAGACTTTGTGCCGTTTGATGGAGTTTTGCAGCAGAGAGTTTTTGACTGAGGGCGATGAAATAGGGATTGCAGGAGTGAATCATAGCAGCCTGTAAATTCTGCAATCCGTGACCGCTGCGGTCGTGACAGTGAAAAATCTGGTCATGAATTGCAATGCTGCCAGTACAGTTGTATTGAAAATTTCCGAGGTTCTGTGAAAGGGCACAGGCGGCAGGAATCAGCTTGAAAATAGAACCAACAGGATAGGCATATAAAGCCCGGTTAATCAAAGGACTGTCCGGTGATGCCATAGCCTCCTCCAGCGTAGAGACTGTGTAGGACGGGAAACTGCAAAGAGCAAGCATCTCACCGGTTTCGGCATCCATCACGATAATGCAGCCTTTTTTCAATGCCAGTTCGTTTCCGACCGTTTCGCAAATTTGTTGGACATCTTTATGCAGCGTGGTCACCACACCGGCGGAGATGGTTTGTCCTGTGTGAATCAACGTTTTTTCTCCTGCAAGCACACTGCCTCTGCCGCTGACGGTAAAGGTTACAGAAGATTGGGCGGAGATACTGCGTAAAAACGTGTCATAATCTGCCTCCAGTCCAGTTACCCCTTCGCCATCCCGTGTATAGCCAATCAGATGCTGTGCAAGCTGTGGTTCCGTATGGCGGAGTGGGACATCAAAAATCGTAATGTCTTCGCAGTCCAGTTCACTGGTATTGACGGCACAGGAAAAGGGCGTGCCGTATTGCAGATTGTCATAGAAAGCCGTTTTGTCCAGTACATGGGGCAGAATTGCTGTAACGGCTTCCGGTGTTGGATTGATGACAGCAATATGCTGTATGGTGTCATTCACCAGCAGATGAAAATTCGCATCATAAATATTGGCATGGGTGACGGTAGTGCGAATGGTATAGGTGCCCTGTTGACGAGCCGTTTCCTGATAGTTGGGGACACTGACCAGATAGGCAAGCCGAACGCAAAGAGCAGAGGCAGCGGTTACCATGATGAGCGTGAGCAGGGCGATTCTTCGGCGAATTTGCTGCATAGAACAAACCTCCTGTGGGAAAAAAATCAGGGCAAACGCTGTGACAACCGCTGTGACAACCGCTGTGACAAGCGAAAAGATAAAAAGTTGTCACAGCATTTTTGTGTGACAAGAAAAACTTGTCACACAGCTTGTCACAGAGCTTGTCACAAGAAAAACAAGCGAAATTTCGGAAGATTTCCGCTTATGAGACAAGTGAGACAAGCCATTCCAATATGATCTTATTTGCTGTATAAATAGTAATAGTAGCTTGTCTATACGCGTATACGAATCAATAGGAAATTTCAGAGGTTGCCACAGAGCTTGTCACACAGTGGAGACATTACAACAGAACATTAGATGAGATTTCTTCTTTCAGTATGCCCTGTTTTTCCGGTATTTAACCAACAAAAAACAGCCTGTAGGACAGACTGTTTTATGGATTCGTATTTTATTTATCTGAAAAAAAGCGAAGACCATAGGAGAATGGCTGGTTTTCCGTGATATTTTGGCATAGGGGGTGGTATTTCCCGATGCGGCTCTGCCGCCTGTAGAAAAATCCAGACGTACCAAATCCAATATGCCAGACAGAGCAGAGAGAAAATGAAACCGCAGATGCTTAAAATTAGTCCAGCGGTGACCACACCGTTTTGAAACAAAGGATCTCGTTTCCGTGCTTTCACAACAAAGAGAATGCCCAGCAGACCGCAAAGTGTTGGCAAAATGGGAAGACAAGCGAGAGCGGAAGAAAGGATACCCAATACCAGCGAGGCAATGGCATAACCACTGCTGTGCGTATATGGCACAACGGTGTGTTTGAGCGGTTGCTGCTCGGGGGGCAAATCCGTCTGTACCGGTGGATATTCTGGTTCTTGCTGCGGATTCATGGCGACCTCCTGTTTTTTGTCAGTGTTGAAAAATACGGTACAATGACTGATATTTTGTCGATGAAATTGAAATTCATTTTACTATTTGATTTTTCTAGTAGTTGCGGTGTCAAGATGTTCACCACAATGTCCAATAACAATTTTATTTGTCTCTGAGTCATAGTTAAGGTATATTCGCAATTTTCCCTTTTTAATATGAGGTTCAATACGTATTTCTTTCCCATTATATGTATCAAAAAATTGTCTCATTAATTTTGAATCTGATCTGGTTTGGGAACCATTGCTACGAGCATATTCAAAATTTGTTTGTGCATTAAATTTTTTTTTGTACCTGGGAAGGATTATTATTAAAAAGATCCCATAGCACTGTTGCTATTGCATAAAAAGCTTCCCAAAGAAGTTCACTTTTTGTAGTGCAATTTTTAAGAGATTTTTTTGCTCTATCGGTGAAGTAGATTCGTTCGGGATATAGAGATTCAAAATATTGAGCAGTTTCTGATGGCGTATAAGAAGAAATCTCACGAATCTTTTCATAAACATCTTTATCTGCATTAGCTTGATTTACATTATTTATAGCATCTATATAGGATCTAAGTTTATAGTTTTCTTCTGTTAATTGTTCATTTTTTTCTTTATAAGTGTTACAGTTTGATTCCATTTCGCATAAACATGAAAGGAGATAATCAGTATTACCTTCACTTTCTTTTTTTATTGTTTCAATGCGTTCTTGACGTTTGTCCTCTTCTGCTAATTGTTTACAATCTTCTAAACGAAACATTTTTTCATAAAAATGTACATCTTGTGCAATGGCTCTACGAAAAATTTCTAAAATTTGTTTTTCTCCTTTTTCTATTATATAGTTTGCTGTAATAAATCTATGCTTATATTTATCATTATTATCTTTAGAATCAATATTAGGCTTATATAATCGTATTGCTCCACCAGAACAAGTATAGCGACTATCGCCCAAAAATTGCATTTCTTTTGAAAAATCTAAAGATTCTGAATAATAAACTAATGCGTTTGCAGCAACACACTTTGCCATCTCAATAGGAGAAACAAGAAGTTTTGTTGTATTGGAATTGGGATCAGAGTATATCGGACTTATATAAACTACAGGAATTTGACGATCTTTATTAAAAATAAAATCTTGAAACGCAGGATAATCTCCAGGATTAAGCTTTATAGGATTAATATGAATAACATCATTTCCAAATTTGCACTCATATTTTGTAATAAGGGAACGAATAACTCGAGGAAGAGAAATTTCAGGTATCTCTTCTATTTCACCAATAAAACCAGCAGAATCACGATAAGTAAGAACATATGATATTTCTGCTGTTCCTGGTATCTTAGATTGATATCCAATTTCTGTTATCCACTCACGAGGAGCACAACCATTTTGAGACGGGAAACTTTCTTTAATTTTACAAGCCCATGAAATACATTTTGAATTTTTTCTATCTGAATGATAATATGACTCGGCAAAAAAACGGTTATATTTGCTGATATCAAACATTTTTCCGCCATTCTTGAAACTTGTCCATTTATGAAAATTTAAATCGATCATTCCCTTTCCACCATATTTTCTTTTTAACCAATCACGTATTTCAAGTATTAAAGACCAAAGTAAATCTTTGGATAAATCTTTATCTAAAATATTAAATTTTGCTTTATAAAACATTATAGAATTAAGATCTGTCATACTGATACCTCTCTAAATAACTTTATAAATATAAATATAAAAATCAAATGCGTTAATTTGAATTTCTTGGATTCATGGCGACCTCCTGTTTTTTGTCAGTGTTGAAAAATACGGTACAATGACTGATATTTTGTCGATGTACCTATCATAACAAAAATGAAACAATTTGTCAAGAGTGGAACATTTCCAAAAAACGTGCAGAAAAAAGGTGTATTTTCTATATACTGTCCTCTATTGCAAACAACGGTGTTGTTTGCAATGCCGCTAAAAGCG
>JAEDGE010000099.1 GCA_016297675.1 Oscillospiraceae bacterium | reverse complement strand
TAAAAAGGAATTCCCATATGCAAAAAACAGCCGCTCTCCCCCGAAGAGGAGAACGGCTGTTCTGTATGACTGCTTATGCGTCTTTCTGCTGCGAAGTTTCCTGTTCCGCACGGGAAAGCCATGCCCGTGCCAAGTCCAATGCTGCATACAAGGACGGTCGTTTTGCCGTCTGGATACTCTTGTTTTCGTTTGTGGATAACTGATAAACTTGCAGTAAATCGGCGACAGGTACGCTGCCGCTCTGTTCCTGATGAATCACCTGAATCATGACAACATAAGGATCACTCATGTAACCATAATACAGACAGTTTCCGGAACGCACCAGCGGATACCCTTTGTATAGGAAAAAATTCTGCTCCATTTTAACCATCCTTTCTTTGTATATTGTTTTTTTGTGTCTTCTGCTTCTGTTTCTGTCTTACTGCCATGTGGTCTGGAAGTCTTTGTCTGTGTCAAAGATTTCCAGATTGTGTTTCAACGTGTCCAGATAACCCGAACGGCACTGGAAGCTGAGTTGTCCATTGACGGTAATATAGCAGTTAAAGTCATCCACCTGATAGAATGCCACGGTACGGTCTTCTTTGCCATCAGAGGTGCGGTAGTGAATTTCCGCATCTGGTGTGCCAGTCGGGGCATCCCCCAGCACCACTTCCTCTGCTGCGGTTTGCAGCAGGAACGAGTAGAACTGCCGATACCGTTCCGTATCTGTCGGATTGCCGTCCTTTGTAATCGAAGCGGTATCCTTATCCGTTCCGCTGTTTGCAAAGGAGACCTGCTTGCCGTCTACTGTCACTTCCAGTTCGCTGATGTCCCACACATATGTGGTGAATATCAGTTTCGATGCCAGACCGGTCGGGGTAATCGTTGCCCACGGACATTTGTCCGCTGCCACGGCATACAGCATCTCCCCATCGTTCAGCATCACTGGATAATACGTACTTTTGGTATTATCTTCCTCATTGGTTTCTGTGACAGCTTCTCCGATTTTCAGCACATAGGGATTGCCGTCGGAGCAATCCAGTGTCAGCGTGGCAAACGGCTCTGTGATGCCGGCATCTTCCTTTGCCTGCTCGTCTGGACGGACTTCTAAAATCTTACTTGCTGTCAAACCAAACAAGCCTTCAATAACATCTTTTGACCGCTCCACGCTCAGATAAGCAGAAATCGGAACTGTCATCTGGTGATCGGACATCGTGCCGCCGGTGTTTTCATCGTTGCTGGTGTCCCGCTGTTCCAACACAATCGGGGTTTCCAGATCCGCCCGTTCGATGGTGACTGTGCCAATCTCCGGCATGTCTTCGTCTGCCGGCTTTTCGAGAATGGTGGTGGAGAGAAAGTCGGTTGCTGCCTTGCTGAAGTTGGCAACCAGAGAGGTCTTCACGGTATAAACTGTGTCACTGTCTGCCAGTGCAAAGTAATGGCTGCTGCTGCCGGAAACACTGTCTCCAATGCGGAACGCAAACGTACTGCCGTCCTCGAACTGCATTTCTACCTGCGTCGCATCGTCTCCGAGACCGAACTTTTCCAGATCGTCTGCGTGTTCTTCCACACACTGCTCTGCCTGTAAGCTTGCTGTATTATTCGCAAGTGTTCCAATCAGAGAGGTATTGGTCGGCAGATCCTCCCAACCTTTTACCCCGAAAGTAACTGTTTCTTCTGTTGTATCAGTGGTATCATCTGTGTCTGCACTCGCATTCTCTATCCGGACAACCTGATAGCTGCCCGTTTCATTGGTAATGGAAATGCTCTTTACATGGTCAGCCGATTCCTCTGAAAGCGTCAGGGCAGCCAGTTCTTCCGGTGACTGCGTCGTGGCTTCGGTGGTTTCGCTGCTGCTGTCTTCTCCAGTGGGACGGGTCAACAGTACCACACCGCCGACCAAAAGCAGTACGACAGCTGCTCCGCAAATCACACCAATCATTCGTTTTTGCATCCTATCACGCCGTCCTTTCTGCCGTCAGCGGCTCTTTCTGCGTGCCCAGATGACAATGCCAATCACAACCATAATGGCTGGAAGCACAACAATGACAACCGTTGTAATCATCTTCATCTGTGACGCTGTGACATCCATAGACGTCAGATTCGTATTTTTTGCTGCAATGACAATGTTGTCTGACTTGCCGCAAATGGTATTCAGGGCACTGATGAAATACTCTGCGTTGTTATAAGAGGTATCCTGTGCCACATACACATCAAAATATCCCATCGAACCGATGACCATAACATCGCTTTCCAGCAGCGTGTTATCTTTAGAAATCTGATTCTGAGAGAATGCCATGACGGAGTAGCTGTTGCGTTCTGCACTGGCAACATCAAAGGTCGTTGTGGTCGTTTCTTCGGTTGCTTCCTCTGTCGTTGCCTCTGTCGTCTTCTCTACGCCGTTGGCAGCATCCCATGCCGCTTCTGCCTTTTCTGCATTGCCGTCCAGATTCAGCGGAACACAGTAAGCCGTATCTGCGGTTTCCAGCAAGTTGGTAACCACTCTGCCATTATTGGCATCTCTGGTGAGAATCGGACGGGAAACCGGTGCCACAATCGGCAGAGAAGTATTTGCCAGTCCGCTGCTGTAATCGCTGCTGCCCTGTGTGACAATCGGGGCATACATCCGCTGATTGCCGGCAACCATAAGGGTCACTGCCTGCTGCGTGGTCGCATTGTCATCAATGACATAGCTGGTATCTACAACAATATTCCAATCCTTTAGGAAGGCATCCAGATTCGGGGTATTGCCCTGTGTGAAGTCTGCAATATAGAGCAATCGCTTGCCGAGATTGCCGTCATTGTGCAGGAAGGTTTCCAGCTTTTCAACGGCATCGACCGTCAGATCGTTGACCGGTGCCAACAATACCAGCAAGTCATAATCTGCCGGTGAAATTTCATCTGTTACCATATCCAATTGCGTCACATCATAGCCGTTGTCGTCCAGCAGCGTATTCAGTACCTGTGTTGCATAGACATTGCCATTGGTTGGATTGTAAATGCTGTTGCCATTGGATGTGCTGATAAAGCCCACCCGCTGTGGGTTGGCATCGGTGACATTCATAATGGCATTGGTCAGGGACTGTTCGCCCTTGAATGCAGTAATACATTCTGCCAGCGTTGCCTGTCCGTAGTAATAGTACTGCAACTTGTTCTGATCCATCTCAAAGAAGTCTGACAGTGGGAACACCCGTACCCGATCGCCGCTGCATACAATTACATTATCCGAACTAATGTTACCGCTGTACTTGCTTTGATATTTCGAAAGGATGTCCGGATTCTTTGTCGTATCAAAATACGTGATCGTAATCTCATCAGAATAACTCTGATACTTTTTCAGCATCTCTGTGACCATTTTCAGATAAGAATCTTTTTCCAGTGTACTTTCCTCACTGGAAACTGCAATTTCCACCGGACTTTCCAGATTTTTAATATAATCAATCGTCTCATCCGAAACTTCGTACAGATGAGAGGTCGTCAGATCCAGCTTTGCATTCGGATAGCGTTCCACCAGCAAGCCCACAACGACATTCAGCAAAATGACAATGGCGGTTACAATCAGTGTAATTGCCACTGCAACACTGCCATATTTCATCTTTTTCTTTCGCTGTCTCTGTTTGAGCAGCTTTGCATCCTGTTGTTCCATATTGTGTTACAGCCTCCTTCTTACCGCCAGCGTCTGGTTTCAAATACCCGAACTGTAAAGAAATTGAACAATACGGCTGTGCTCACATAAAGCAGCACGCTGGAAAGATTGAACAGTCCGTAAGTAAAATCGTAAATGCGGCTGAAGAATGAAACCGACTCCATTGCCGTGCCAAGCCAGCCCAGTAATGTTCCCAGCATCGTGCTGTTTGCCGCAACGGTCTCCGCCGTACTGGAGATGGTGCCGCTCAAGAAATCAATCACATACAGTACCACCAGTCCAACAATTCCCAAGACATAGGCGATAAACTGGTTTGCTGTAAAGGCAGAGAGAAACAGCGTGATTGCCATAAAGGCAGCTCCCATCAAAAACAGGGCAATGAAATTAGAAAGCACAATCGACCATGCAACTGTGCCAAAAAAGCTCAGGATGATCGCATAGACAAACACAATCGCAATTCCAATTGCATAAACCGTCAATGCTGCAAAATACTTTCCAAGCACAATGCCGCCCAAGGAAACCGGTGCGGTCAAAAGTCCTTGATCGGTTTTCTGTGCCCGTTCTTCTGACAGCAAACGCATGGTCAGCAGCGGTAAAATCAAAACCATCACCAACCGCATCCATGCAAAATAATTACTCATATCTGTTGTGGCATAGCTCAGACAGAACAGCCAGAACAGCAAGCCCGATCCCAGATAGAAAACCGTCAGAAAGACCGGACCGATAGCGGAGTTGAAAAAGGCTCCCAACTCTCTCCGATAAATCGCTCCCATTTACTTTGCCTCCTCTTGCGTGTTTTCCGGCTTGTCGTCTGTAGCTGCTGGTGCTGCAGCAGATTCTGCTGTTTTCCCAGCTGTCGCCGCAGAAGCAGATAGTTTCTGTTCTGCCTGCCATTCACCCATCGTCACCTTGAGGAAAACATCTTCCAGTGTCAGCACACCGCTTTCCATGCGGTAGATGTTCCAGCCGTTTGCCTGTGCCGCCGCATTGACTGCCTTCCGCAGGTCTTCGTTTCCAACTGGAGTCAGCTCATAATCATACAAGCCTGCTTCGTGCTGGGCAGACTGCTGCACCTTGGAAACGCCCTTGATGGCACGGAGTGCCTGCAATACTTCTGCGGCATCGCCGTCCAGCCGTACCTTCAAACGGCGGTTTTGGGACATCGACTGTGCGAGCGTATCAATTGCCCCGTCTGCCACAATTTTTCCCTTGTTGATGATAATGACTCTGTCGCAGACTGCCTGAATTTCCGACAGAATGTGCGAAGAGAGAATCACCGTATGCCGTTTTCCGAGCCGCTTGATCAGATTCCGCATTTCCAGCATCTGCTTCGGATCCAAACCAACGGTTGGTTCGTCCAGAATCAGAATCGGCGGGTTGCCCACCAGAGCCTGTGCCAGACCGACACGCTGCCGGTATCCTTTGGACAAATTCTTGATAATCCGGTCTTTTACGTCTGTAATCTGACAGAGATTGCAAATTTCTGTCAGATGTGCCTTTCTCGGCAGTTTGCATTTCTTCAGGTCATAGACAAAGCTGAGATAATGCATCACTGTCATTTCCTGATAGAGCGGCGGCAGTTCCGGCAGATAGCCAATATCCCGTTTTGCCTTAATCGGGTTATCCAGAATATCGGTATCATTAATCAATGCCTCACCGGAAGAGGAACTGATGTAACCGGTCAGCATGTTCATCGTTGTAGACTTTCCGGCACCGTTCGGCCCTAAAAATCCCACGATTTCACCGTCCTGTACGGTGAAGCTGATGTCATCCACTGCAAGATGACTGCCGTAACGCTTGGTCAGATGCTTTACCGTAATCATACGAAAAGAAGACCCCCATTTCTACAATCCTATTTCGACAGACAAGATTCCGCCTGTCAATCACACATACTATATCAGCCTATTGTGAAAATACTGTGACAGACTCACGAAAGACGACGAATCCCATCTTTTACCCGTTCCAGTGTGGCATCCTTGCCCAGAATCGCACAGAGTTCAATGCCGCCGCCCGGTGTAAACGGTTTTCCGGAGAGGGCAGTCCGCAGCGGCCACAGCATCCAGCCGTTCTTTACGCCCATCTCGCCAATTTTTGCGAAGACCGCAGCATGAATGCTGTCTACATTCCAGTCGGTCACACTTTCCAGAACCGGCAGGACTGCTTCCAGTGCATCCTTGGCAGTTTCCGGTGTGGTCTTCATTTTCTTGTGCCGATACAGCTCTACATCATAATCCGGCAGGGCATCGATAAAGTCCACCTGCTCCGGAATCTCTGTAAACAGTTCGGTTCTCGGCTGTAAAACGTGACACAGCAGCTGTAAATCAGCCGTTTCGCTCTTGACCGTCTGCCGGATGTAAGGGATTGCCTTTTCTGCAAAATCCTCCGGTGTCATTTTCCGGATATATTCGCCGTTGATGGCTTTCAGTTTCACCGGGTCAAACAATGCCGGTGACTTGCTGATGCCAGAGATTTCAAATGCCTGAGCCAGTTCGTCCAGCGTGAAAATTTCCTGTTCACCGGTCGGTGCCCAGCCGAGCAAAGCAATAAAGTTAATGATTGCCTCCGGCAGGTAACCCTTCTCCAGCAAATCCTGGAAAGAAGCATCCCCGTTCCGCTTAGAGAGCTTGTGCGTCTTGTCCTTCATGACCGGAGAGCAGTGAATATAAACCGGCACATCCCATCCGAATGCCTGATAGAGCAGATTATACTTCGGAGCAGAAGATAGATATTCATTGCCACGGATGACATGACTGATGCCCATCAAATGGTCATCTACTACATTTGCAAAGTTATAGGTTGGCATGCCGTCTGTTTTAATCAGAATCTGGTCATCGAGCGTGCTGTTTTCTACGGTAATATCGCCGTAAACCTCATCATGGAAGGTGGTTGTGCCTTCGAGTGGCATTTTCTGCCGAATAACATATGGTACACCGGCATCCAGCTTTTCCTGTACTTCTTCCGGTGACAGGTTCCGGCAGTGCCGGTCGTACATCGGAGCGATGTGAGAAGCCTCCTGAATTTTCCGTACTTCTTCCAGCCGCTCCTTGTCGCAGAAGCAGTAATAAGCGTGGCCACTCTTCACCAGCTGCTCTGCATAGCCTTTGAACATACCCATTCGTTCGGACTGGACATACGGACCAACTGGACCGCCAATGTCCGGACCTTCATCCCATTTCAGACCGGCAATCCGCAGGGTATTGTAGATAATGTCCACAGCCCCTTCCACATACCGTTCCTGGTCGGTATCCTCAATACGCAGAATAAAATCACCGTCATATTTTTTTGCCAAAAGGTAAGCATACAATGCTGTCCGCAGATTACCGATATGCATATAGCCAGTCGGGCTGGGGGCAAATCGAGTTCTTACACGTTTTTCCATTGGAAAATCTTCCTTTCTATTCTTTAAATACATATTTATTTATCATGCAAATCCATTTCCCCATTTCTTAGGGAAACCTTATTAAAACGCCGCCGGCGAAATCGCTTCGCTGTTCGTCTGTGGCGTGCAGCCGTTTCCATCTCATATACTGTCAGCGGCAACTTGCCGCCTGCTGTACTGTTTCGATGTCGTTTGCAATGGCGGCTTTCAGCTGTTCCAGATTGTCAAACTTCTGCTCTCTCCGCAGAAATTCCAATACCACTATCCGGCACGGCTGTCCGTACAAATCCCCATGATAGCCTAATAAATGCGTTTCTGCAACGGGAACTCGTTCTTCTGAAACCGTCGGCTTCACGCCGATATTTGTCACACCATCCCAACAGCTTCCATCTTTTAGGTATACCTTTGTCCGGTATACACCATACAGCGGCACCAGTTTGATGGCATGGTCGGTCAGAACAATAACGAGGG
>JAEDGE010000098.1 GCA_016297675.1 Oscillospiraceae bacterium | reverse complement strand
TTTTTCTATTCTATAACAAAGGGGTTCACTTGTATAGGCGTAAAAGACCAGCGTTCATTGCATGGATCCCCCCAAATTTTTTGGCTGGACTGCCAATGGCTGATGTGCTATAATAAGTTCGAAAAAGGGTGAAACACCTGATTTTACATCAATACGAAAAAAGGTTTGAGGAAATGTCATGAAAATTAGCAGCTTGTTGATGGCAAAGCTCCCGGAGCGGCGAAAGTCTGCGATCATTGCGAATCTAAAAAAGAATTGGTACTTTCCCCTTTCCGCAATGGGTTTTTTCTTCATCAACGTCAGACTGAATCTGGGATATTTTCTTGGAATACCGATTGCGTTTATCGCGGCGATCATCATTTCCTCCCAGATTCCATCCATCTGGGCATATGGAAAGAAAAAACCAATCTGGCTCCAGGCGGTGTCCATTCTGACGGCAGCCGGTATCTGTTGGGGTGAACTTGATGCTTTTATTGAAGCCTTGCTTCTCTCCCCTAAGTCTCAGGCGCTGCTGGCCCAATATCCAATGCTGCTTGATTTGTCGAAAATCGGGAGCATATTGGCCGCGATGGATGCGGTTTTCTTTGTGTATTTCTTCGTGCTGGTGTTTTGGGAAAAAGTGCTAAAAATCGTTTCGGCATCCGGTCTCTTTGGCGGCGTTACTACGACGGAATGGATTGCATATGGCCTGCTGATCGTGCTTGCCCTGGGAATGATGACCGCCGTTTTCATGCAGACGGAAGCCTTTTATGAAACCGAATTTACCGTCGGTATCGTTTGCGGTGCCATATATACCGGAGATTCTCCACTCTTGGTAAAAGAAAATGCTTATTTGTCACTGACCAATCCGGAAAACGATCTTCGCCAGCCCTTGTTTGCTGTGTTTGCTGCGCCGTTCATTGGCATCCCCTATCTCATCGGAAAACTGATTGGAGCGGATCCCACCGGACTGGCCATCCTGATGAACAGCGTGCAAATTGTCATGCTCTTCGCCGCCCACTTTATGCTGGCCAAAATAATGAAGCTGGACCCGATAAAACGGATTTGTTTTATGCTGCTGGCTTCTCTTACTTACCCGCACATGCTGTTCTCCCTCATGATGGAACAATATATTGTCGCTTATTTCTGGATGGCTTTTTGCATGTATCTGATTCTGGAAGATCAGCCAAACCAAATGGCATTTTACGGAGCTGGGGGCACTTTGATCACCAGTACGGTTCTTTTGCCGTTAATGCCCGGGAAATCTCCCGTGAAATGCTTCCGGGAATGGTTCATGGAGATGGTGCGCTACGGGATGGGATTCGTTGCTCTGATGCTGGTATTTTGCCGCTTCGATGTTTTTTTCAATCTGACACAAAAAATTTCCTTCTATTCATACCTCTCCGGCTACGAGATAACTCTGATGGACAAGGTTTTTCAGTATACGGAATTCATCCGTGATTGCATCGCCGCTCCGAACGCAGGCGTGGACCCAACAGCATGGGGACATATCTCCTGGCAGTTAAATGAACCAACGGGCATCAATTTCATTGGTGTTGCCATTTTGCTGCTGGCCGTGGTCAGCGCAATTTGGAATCGGGACAAAAAAAGCAGCCTGATTGCCATTGGATGGGTGGGCTTCTCCGCTGTGATCCTCCTGCTTTTGGGCTGGGGTACAACAGAAAATGGCCTTGTTCTGTATACCCTGTATTTTGGCTGGGCATTTCTTGTGCTTCTGTTCCAGTTGGTTGAGAAGCTGGAAAGCAAACTGAATACCCGATTTATCCTTCCGGCACTCAGCATCTGTGCCGCTGTTGCATTGGCAATCATCAACATTTCGTCCATTAAGGAAATGGTTCGTTTTGCAATCAGCTATTTTCCGGCATAAGGAGACACAGCATGAAAAACTACCTGAAACTGATGCGTGTCCATCACTACATCAAGAATTTCCTTGTTTTCGCGGCATTGGCGTGCAGCGGTCACCTTTTCAATTTTGAAAAAATGGCCGCCGGAATCGAAGCTTTTGTTGCCTTCTGCATGGTCTCTTCTGTCGTTTATATCATCAACGATATCTGTGACAGAGAGAAGGACCGCAAGCATGCCACCAAATGCAAGCGCCCCATCGCGGCCGGGACTGTCTCTGTAGCAAACGCCTGGGTGTTAACTGCCGTCCTTCTGATCATTGCCGCAATATGTAATGGCCTGGCATTCCACATAACTTCCTCTCTCCTGCTTATGCTTTACCTGATTTTGAACCTTGCCTACAGCTTCGGCCTGAAAAACGTCCCCATTGTTGATGTGACGATCCTTGTTGCAGGTTTCCTGATCCGGATTATGTACGGAGCAATCGTAACAGAAATCACCATTTCCAACTGGCTCTATCTGACTGTGATGGCTTTTGCTTTTTATTTCGCTTTGGGTAAGCGCAGAAACGAATTGAGACAGGCTGGAGACGGTGAAACCAGGCCGGTACTGAAAGCATACCCTCTCAAGTTCCTGGATATGAATATGGGGATGTGCCTGACTCTGGCAAATGTATTTTACGCATTATGGAGCATCGATGAAAATACAACATCCTTCTACAATAACAATCATTTGATCTTTACTGTTCCCATCATTCTGCTGATTACAATGAAATACAGCCTGGATATCGAAGGCGATTCTGACGGAGATCCCGTAGAAGTTCTGCTCCATGATAAACTGCTTCTTTCCTTGGTTGCTCTGTACCTGACAGTCATGCTGATCATCCTGTATTTTTGACCGCAGAATGCAAAGGTCTATTCACCAAATATGAAATGGCACCGAATCTCACTTTTGGGAGATTCGGTGCCATTTATTTAGCATAAAACAGCCTATCATCCTTTTGGGGGTGACAGGCTGTTTACGCTTTGGGATGACATTTTTGATACACAGTTTTTATCTTCTGGTTGATCATGTGGGTATACATCTGCGTGGAGGAAATATCACTGTGTCCCATCAGTTCCTGAAGGGAACCCAAATCCGCACCGTTTTCCAGTAAATGAACCGCAAAGCTATGGCGCAGGGTGTGGGGAGTAATCTCTTTCTCAATTCCGGCCTTTGTCTGATAGAATTTCAAAATCTTCCAAAATCCCTGGCGACTCATCCGTGTTCCACTGACATTTACAAACAGAGAAGCCTCGTTGGGATCCACAATCATGACGGGTCTCGCCTCGTGGATGTAATCTGTAACCGCACGAAGTGCCGCTGGGTACAGAGGAATCACTCTGCTCTTCTTTTCACCACCGCATCTCACGACGCCCAGATCCAGATTGATGTCTTCCACATTCAATTCAATCAGTTCTGACACGCGCATGCCGGTGGCATACATAATTTCCAGCATCGCTTTGTCCCGATAGCCCTTTGCATCAGAGCAAACCGGCTGGGCCAGCAGCAACTCCACTTCCTTGCCGGTGAGCACCTGGGGAAGTTTCTTTTCTCCGCGTTCCACATGAATTTCATCCGAAACAGGCGAATGGTCCAGGAAACCATTGGAAACCGCATAAGAAAAGAAATTCTTCAGACTTGCCAACGACCTGGAGGCTGTGGCACCGGATTTTCCCTGGGACTGCATGAAGGAAAGGTAATCACAAACATCCGAATTGGTTGCATCCAAAATATCTTCTCCTTCCTTTTGGCGCAGCCAGTCGATGAATTGGCGAATATCACGCATATAGGAGGAGATGGTATTGCCGGACGCTTGCTTTTCTTTTACAAGATAATTCTCATAAGAACAAATCAAGTCGAGCATGAACCAGTTAACCTCTACTCTTTCTTGGAAATCTATCAATCTGCCAATGGGCAAATCATGTAATTCTCCGGATAAAAGCAAGAGGAAGCCACGTCCTTAGGAGTTGGTTTCCAAAAAACAAGAACAGCTATTAGCCGGAAAATGCAAGTCAGAAAAAAGAGAAAACCGGTGCAGTAAACCGCAAAAGATCGACACTGTATAATGCACTACAGCGCATCAAAAGAAAAGGAACAGAAACGATTTGACCGGAATTAAAAACACAGAAAAAACGCAATCAATCACAGGCCATAAGATATGAAACGCCTGGCAACAGCGCACAGAAAAATCAAATTGCAGATGTATATACAACAGACAATTTTATACGCTGTTTTTTGATACAGACATACTATACTCCATTTTTTACAAAAATTCAAGCTTTTTGTAAAAAAACGGATAGATTTGTGGATTATGACAAGTTTTATGTTAACATTGTTATGTTAACGCAGTCAATTTAAGAACATTTGTTTTTATCTTTTTCAATCATAAAGACTATATCTAGCGTTTTTAAGCTGCATATATCACTAAATATAGTTTTTGAATTTTGTCCTTCATTTTTATATTTACGGGTAAGTATTTCTTACCCACGCTTGTTTTTTGTACATATTCACAATCATCTCTTTCTCCTACGTCTGGCACCCCCCTTTTTTTCAGCGCAATGAACAAGTGCGGCTGTTGCCGTCCCCCCCGCAGTCAAAAGTGCCGTAATCCAAATCGAATCCAGTTGTCCGCCAAACAGCAGCACCGTAATTAACGTCAACAAGAAAAGGAACATCACGCCGGAAAGAATGCATACCAGCAGCTTCCGATGCATGATCATTTTGCAAGACACCGTTGCTCCTGCATAGGATGCCACAAGAAGAATGACGATCGCCCCGTAACCCATCACTTCCCATCCCGCTTTCCCGCTCAGAATCAGCCACGTGATCACTCCGCACGCCACAACGGTAATTACCATCGATACAATCCACCCCATGGCCAGTCCTGCCGGCATGGATTTCCCCGTTCCTGTAGGCTTCCTATTTACAACCATTGCATCTCGCTCCTTTCCTTCCATCTATATTCCATGCAACGCCGCAGCATTCCTCTGCCGGATTGAATATGCCTTTCATTCTGTGGCACCCTATTAGATAGAGGTGATCCAATTGCATATCATCGCACGGTATATCCTTACCGGATTGGCCGCAGGCTCTGTTACCGGAATCCTGGGCTCTGGTGGCGGTTTGGTTCTCGTCCCACTACTGACCTTCCTCTGCAAGGAAGATAAAGAAATCGTATTTCTTTGTTCTGTGGGTATTATGCTCCCCATCTGCTTTTGCTCCTTTTTGCTGCAAAACAGATTCACTTCTGTCCCCTTTCGCGAAACGGCGCCATATTTGATAGGCGGCGCAATCGGAGGATTTTTTTCCGTCGTATTAGCCAAGCGAATTCCCCTGGTATGGCTTCATAGGTTCTTCGGCTGCATTTTATTATGGAGTGGGTTCAGATGTCTTTTTTCATGACCGTATGCGTCAGTGCAATTCTGGGGCTGCTGTCCGGCTTGGGCGTTGGCGGCGGCAGCCTGCTGATTATATGGCTTACATTGATCGTTCAAGCAGATTATTCCTCCGCCAAATATATCAACCTACTGTTTTTCCTGCCTCCGGCATTGATTTCAACAGTTACTCATCTCATTCGCAAAAAGTTCCCAATCAGAAAGGTTCTCCCCGCCGCACTGGCAGGGAGCGCCTGCGCAGCATTTTTCACGATCCTCAGCAGCTCCTGGAATGTGGAAATCCTCAGAAAACTGTTTGGCATACTCCTGCTTCTCACAGCATGGCGGGAACTTCGATACAAAAAACAAACAGCAGAGTGACACTCAAGCAAGTCACTCTGCTGTTCCAATACATTCAAGTATGAAGATATCATATGGTGTGATGGTATTTCGTCGCGGTCCCGCTTTTCAGGGCAAAATATGTCCGGCCGCCAGGTACAGCCGATACCACTCCTCTCTGGAAAGGGATATCTTTCCTGCAGCAATAATCTCCACCAGTCGTTCCTCATTGGCCGTTCCTGCAATTACCTGCATTTCTGCCGGATGCCGCATAATCCAGGCAGCGGCTATCGTGGTTGGACTGACCCGGTATTTTTCCCCTAAAAGGCCCAATTCCTTATTCAATGCTGGATACTTCCCGCTGTCAATAAAGCACCCCTGCCAGTTTGGCATCTGGAACGGAGACCAAGTCTGAATGGTCATATCGTGCAATCTGGAATAATCCAACACGCTGCCATCCCGGTCCGCAGCGCCATCCGATGTCATATTGACCTCCAGTCCGCTTGCGACCATGTTGGAAACCGGGATACTGAACTGCAGCTGGTTGATGATAAGAGGCTGCTCTACATATCTCTTCAGCAATTCAATCTGCATCGGTTTGTGGTTGGATACGCCAAAATACCGTACCTTTCCTTTTTGGAACAATTCCTCAAAAGCCTCTGCCACTTCCTCCGGCTCCACCAGCGCATCCGGGCGATGCAGCAGCAACACGTCCAGATAATCCGTCTGAAGTCTGTTCAAAATTCCATCTACCGAAGCAATGATATGCTCTTTGGAAAAATCATAGAATCCCTTGCGAATGCCGCATTTGGATTGCAGGAAAAGCTCCTCCCGTTTTATGGACGAGTCCTTCGCCATTGCCTCTCCAAAAATCGCTTCACTCTGACCGCTGCCATAAATGTCCGCATGGTCAAAAAAGAAAGCTCCGTGTTCCAGCGCTGTATGCAGGAACCGCTGCATCTCAATGCAGCTCTTCCCTGCCAAGCGCATGCAGCCAACAACCACTGCAGGCACTTTCTTGCCGGTCGTCCCTAAAACAATCTCTTTCATTGCTTATTTCCTTCCAGACTATAATGGTATAGTATATGTGTCTCGAAATTTCGGCACTCTTTCTTTATTCGGCAGCATTATTTCCGATATGCCAGATATCCTTCCAAAATCAGCGATGCTGCAACTGCGTCCACCGTTTCTTTCCGTTTTTTGCCATGATAATTGTGGGCAGAAAGAATATTGTGTGCCTCAACAGTGGTACGGCGTTCGTCCCACATTGCAACAGGCAGCCCTGTTGCGTCCCGAAGAATCTGGGCAAATTCTCTGCACAGCTGAGCACGCGGCCCCTCTGTTCCATCCATATTCTTAGGAAGCCCCACAACAATCTCCCCTACTTGGTTTTCCTTTGCCATACGAACGATATCCGCAACCGCCTTCTCCGTATTCCTGCTGGGTACCACCGCTGTTGTGCCGACAATGGTGCAAAGCAAATCCGAAATAGCCACACCTGTCCGCGCATCGCCATAATCAATTCCCATAACCTTCACAGTATCATCCTCCATTTTCATTTGAAATAATTGTATCGGATAAGTCCCCAAAAAACAAGGCAGAATTCGCAAATTTTCCCGAAATAATGATTGACTTTACCTCCCCCGTGTGTTAGAATGACTCTACCTGTGAAAAAGGGCTTTTTCTTTGTGCGCCTTTTTCAGCTTCGGAACGGTTATTTGTAGTTGACCATTCTAAATTTTTCTAGCCGAAGTGATACAGGGAGGCAATAATTTAAGGAGGTGCCGATATGCGCGTTAAAGTCACTTTGAGATGCTCTGAGTGCAAGCAGAGAAACTACAACACCATGAAGAACAAGAAGAACGATCCTGACCGTCTCGAAATGAAGAAGTATTGCAGATTCTGCAAGAAGCACACCACTCACACAGAGACTAAGTAAGGAGGCCCCATCATGGCTGAAGTGAAAAAGGAAAACTGGTTCAAGAGAACCTGGGGCAAGGTCTGCAAGTATT
>JAEDGE010000097.1 GCA_016297675.1 Oscillospiraceae bacterium | reverse complement strand
TATATTTCCAACAAAGACGGCGTTCTGTCACCGTCCACCATTGCTGGATACCGGAACATCCGTAAAAATCAGTTACAGGAGCTGATGGATGTACCACTTTCTAAACTTACAAATGTAATGGTGCAGGCAGCCATCAATCGTGCAGCACATACGCTTTCTGCAAAATCTGTGCGAAATGCACATGGCTTGCTGACAGCATCTGTCACAATGTATATGCCAGATTTTGTATTTCACACAACATTGCCGGCAAAAGAACACAAGGTAAAGGATTTGCCCAGTCCAAAGCAGATCATAGATGCTGTAAAAGGCACTGACGTGGAATTGCCTGTGATGCTTGCTATGTGGCTGAGTCTGCGGATGTCAGAGGTAAGGGGAATCCGATACAAGGATATTACTGAGGATGGTGTTTTAACGATACGAAATGTGCGGATTGCAATGGCAGGTCAGATTGAAAAAGAGAAAACAAAAACGTTCAACAGTACACGACAACTTGTACTTCCACAACGCATCTTGCATATGATAGGGAAGGGGAAACCAGATGATTATGTAGTGAATCTGGCAGCGAGTACTATTTACAAGCATTTTGTAAATATCATACTTGACAAAACAGGGAAACATATGACATTTCATGATTTGCGTCATGTAAATGCATCTATCATGCTGGCTCTCGGAATTCCCGATAAATATGCGATGGAACGTGGGGGATGGTCGACGCCTTCTACATTGAAAAACGTCTATCAGCACACATTTACAGAGGAACGAATTGCTACAGATCAGAAAATTGATGGGTATATAGAAGGACTTTTTGTGGATGATTAAATCCGTTTTTCGTGTCATATTGTGTTGCAAAACGGCATAAATTTATGACATTTTCACGCAAATGAAAGCGTTTCAATGTTCCGGATAAAATAAAAAAACAGCGTAAAATCGGAACATTTCCGAAATTACGCTGTTTTTTCAAAAATTTGCTTGGCGGAAAGAGAGGGATTCGAACCCTCGATACGCTATTAACGTATACACGAGTTCCAGTCGTGCGCCTTAGACCAGCTCAGCCATCTTTCCACGATTCAATTCTGCACTGATTTGTGCATGTGGTGCGAGTGACGGGACTTGAACCCGTACGTCGAAACACACGCCCCTCAAACGTGCCTGTCTGCCAATTCCAGCACACTCGCATATTCTTTTGCGGTTTCCTACTTTGCATCTTATTTATTTTGCTTTGTAGTACCTCGCCTCAGTGCTTTATTATTATATCAGAAACGATGGCGTTTGTCAAGCGGTTTTTCGACTTTTTATTTGTAAAAAAATCAATTTATTTTTACGTTGAATTTGTACATCTTGTACAAATCGAGAGCACCATCCATTGGAAAGAGATGGCGTTCTCTGTTCTTACTTTCTGTTATGCAGAATCTACAATGTTGGTATAGTAAAAAACAGCCAACTGTGTCCGATCCCTCAGATGCAGCTTTTCCAGAATACTGCTGAGATAATTCCGCACAGTGCCTTCACTGAAGCAAAGGGCAGCTGCAATTTCCTTGTTGCTGTATCCTTCTGCAATACGTACAATGATGTCCTGTTCTCTTTCTGTAATCTCATATTTTTCGTAGTCAAAAGCAGATTTTTTTTGCAGCAAGCCAGAGAAACAGGAAACTACCTGTTCGCCGAACACATGCTGTCCCTGCATGACAGCGGACAAAGCTGGTGCAATACCGGCGAAATCCTGTTTGAGTAAATAGCCTTTTGCACCAATCTGCAACGCTTTTGCAATATAGGTGTCATCGGAAAAAGTCGTCAGAAAAAGAATCCGTGCAGTTGGATCTTGTTTTAAAATCTGTTCTCCTGCTTCCAAACCGCTTCCATTTGGCATCTGGATGTCCAATAACAGCACATCCGGTTTCCATTTCTGATAGAGCTGTACTGCTTCTTGTCCAGAGGTGCCGGTTGCAAGAACTTGGATGGTGCCTGTGCTTTCCAATATGGTTTTCAGAGAAAGGGAAACCAGCTGGTCATCATCTACAATGATAATACGCATATTTGGTTGACCTCCATTTGTTTTCTATGATTTGTGTATCTGCGTCTGCATTTGTGGATTGCCTTCCTTTGGAATCGAGACAAATACTCGAAACGAATTTTTTTCTGGAAAGAACTGAATCAATCCATTGACTTGTGCGGCACGATCTTGCATCGTCTCCAGTCCAATCCCTGTTTTTTGGATATTAGAACCAGTTCCATTATCTGTCACAGAAAGCTGATAGAAAGCTGGATGTTCTCGCAAAATGATACGTATTGTATCGCCGTTGGAATGCTTTACGACATTAGAAAGGCTTTCCTTTAATATGCCAAGCAGGCAAAGCTTTATGGTTTTTGGTACTGTTTCAGAAATATCATAAATCAGTTGGATTCGATAGGTTTCTTTTAATGGATCTAAACAGCTTTGTACGGTCTGTTTGAGCAAGATGGCGTCATCATGTAGTTTATGTACACTACTGCGGATGCTGGTCATGGCGGAGTCCAGCGTGTCTTTGAGTGCGTTCATTTGCGTCAAAAGCGTTTCATCCTTTATGCAGACACAAAGAGCCCCTGTTTGTAGCAAGGCTCGTGTCAGCATATGTCCCACATTGTCATGAATTTCCCGGGCAATGCGGTTTCGTTCCTGCAATGTTGCCATCAGGATGGCATCATTTTGTGCATTTTGTAATTGTCGATTTCGCAATTTCAGCTGCCGTTGTAGTTCCGTTGCATCATCGTGTCGTTGATGCAAGGTCGTAATTCCTGCTTCCCATTTCATGGAACGGAAGGCGAGCAAGAACGCAAGTCCAATGGAACCACCAAGTAAAAATAATTGTATCAAGGAGAAGTATGCAACATTTGCAATTGCACCGATACCGAACAACATCAGCCACCACTTTTTTTCCCAGATGGTATCATAGAGCAGCAACGGCAATGCACAGAGTACAGGCGGAAACAGACTGCAAAGCAGAAAAAAACAACCGATCAGAATTTGAGCCATTCGTTTTCCACGATAATATTGTATTATTGCGGAAAGAATCACAGCAAACAATGCAGAAACAATTGCAGCTGGATTGCTGACAGAGGTGGAGAGCATACAGCAAAGTATTATCAGCCAAAATAAGATGCCTTTATCCAGTAGTTGCTGCAAAGTAGTCATCTCCCATCTTTTTTCTTTATGATACCATTTTTGATGGGAAAAGTCAACGATATGCTGGAAAACCACACAAATTAATTTTTAAAGGATGGATTGGATGTTTTGTCTGCATGGTTCAGATCAGTTTTCTCTAAGGATCTGCCTCATTTCTCTTTATGGATACGATTCAAGTGTTAGAACGGGAAATAGAACGACTAAAACAATTTCAGAAACTTTGTGAGGAAAAAATAATCGAATCAAATATTGATTTGAAAAGAAATGATAAAAACACAAAGAAAGAAAAGACAAATTTGTAGTTTGAACCGGTCAAATCTGAACGTAAAACGAAAAGGCAATATTTTTCTCACAATTGATTCGATATTGTTCACATTTTTTACTTGATTTTTCAGAACCAGTCTGATAAACTATATCATAGTTAGTCTGAACTAATTTCTTATCTGTTGGTTTGGAAGGTTAGTTTAGACTAATTTTTAAAAAGGAAGGGGACGTATTTTTTGCTGCGAAGATGGATTTTTGTAACTGTTCTTTGTGCCAGTATGTTGTGCTGCGGATGTTCTGAGCAGATAGCGGAGTCGAGTGCCATTGACGAGACATCTGCGGCGAATGAAGAGACAAAGACAACAAGGGATCTTTTTGCAATGGACACTTATATGTGTTTGACTGCCTATGGGGAAAACGGGGAAGCAGGGATAACCGCAGCGGAAAATTGCATTCAGGATCTGGATGCACGCCTTTCCACTGGAAATGCATCCAGTGAGATTGCACAGCTCAATGCCAATGGGACGGGGACGCTTTCAGAAGACACCTGTGCAATTTTACAGGAAGCCCTGACTTTGCAGAGGGAAACAGATGGAGCATTTAATCCGCTGATGTATCCGATCATGCAGGCATGGGGCTTTCCGACACAGGAATACCGAATACCGGATGCATCTGAACTACAGGAATTGCTGCTGCTGACCGATCCGGAAAATATGCAGTTTTCACCGGAAACGGGAACAGTTTCTTTTTCTGTTTCCGGCATGGAACTGGATTTAGGTGGAATTGCAAAGGGCTATACATCGGATGCTGTCATGGATTGTTTTCGTTCCAGCGACGTAACCAGCGGCATGGTAAGTTTAGGAGGCAATGTGCAGACCATAGGCACGAAACCAGACGGCAGCCTTTGGCGGGTTGCCATTCAGCATCCGGACAAGGAAAAAGATTTTCTTGGTGTTTTGGAAACAAAAGACTGTGCTGTGATTACCTCTGGCGGATATGAGCGATATTTTGAGGAAAATGGTGTGCGGTATCATCACATTATGGATCCTGCAACTGGCAGACCAGCGGACAGCGATCTTCTTTCCGTGACAATTGTCAGTCCGAATGGAATTTTGGCAGACGGACTTTCCACCGCATTGTTTGTAATGGGACTGGAGCAGGCAACTGCTTATTGGCAGTCTCATGCAGAGACGTTTGATGCGGTATTCTATACAACCGATGAGACTTTATATGTGACAGCAGGGATTCAAGATTGCTTTTCTGCCAATTACCCATGTGAAATCATACAGGAGGAAACGAAGCCATGAGATTTTGGAACAGTACAAAATGGACACAGTTGTGTTATTTTTTGCCGGCTGGAGTATTGGCAGGATTGACAGCTGTTTCGCTGCACGGATACACAGAACCTGTCTTCACAGTGGAGCAGATTGATACGGATGTTGCCTCTGCTGCACAGACAACAGAGGCAGATGCTGAAAAAGTGGGGAAATCAACGGCTGTCACGACGAAAGCAGCCCCTTCTGTCAAGCCGCTGTCAGAGATATCTGATGGGTATCGGGATGGCACTTATACAGGGACAGGAACGGGTTTTTCCGGTCCTATTACGGTACAAGTTGTGATTGAGGGCGGAAAAATCAAAGACATTACCATTCTCAGTACAACGGATGACAGCCCCTATATTGAGAATGCATCCGCTTTGCTGAAAACGATCCTTGCCACGCAGAGTACCAACGTGGATACGATTTCCGGTGCAACCTATAGCTCTGTTGGCTTGACTTCAGCAGTACGGGATGCCCTGCAAAAAGCAGGCGGCAGCAGTGATTCTGATACCGCATTGCCAACCCTATCGGCACAAAGCAGCAGTGCTTCTTCAGAAGTTCCCTCTATTTCTGCTGTTTCTGAACCGTCTGCTTATCGGGATGGCGTTTATACAGGGACTGGCAGTGGATTTGCTGGTGCTATCACAGTACAAGTAACTGTATCTGGCGGACAGATTGCAGATATTGTCGTGCTCAACACGAGTGATGACAGTCCTTATATTGACAATGCAATGACGCTGCTGCATATTATGATTGCCAACAACAGTACGAATGTAGATACTGTTTCCGGAGCGACTTTTAGTTCTGTCGGGCTAATTGAAGCAGTCCGGAATGCGTTGGCAAATGCAGGGATAACAGATGGAAATTCATCCAATTCCACGCCTGCGTCTTCCGCTGTGGCATCGGAGATTCCGAAAGGAAGATTTCCTTATCCGGATGGTGTTTATTATGGCAGTGCAGAAGGTTATCGGGGAGAAACGACCGTTGCTGTTTCTTTGAAAGATGCTACGATTGACAATATTATGGTATTGGAAACGGAAGATGATATGGCATTTTTCAAAAAAGCAGAAGGACTGCTGCAAACGATTTTACAGCAGCAGACGACAGAAATTGACACCGTGAGCGGTGCCACCTATAGTTCAGAGGGCATTTTAGGTGCGGTAGAAGATGCGTTGGAACAGGCGAAACAAGCAGCTTCCGGCGTGGAAACGACAACCACTGTGGTCACAACGTTGTCCACGACAACAACAGAAACAAAGACTGTAACAGAAACAACGGAACAGCTCCCATCTATTTATATAGCTGGGGAATATATTGGTACGGCGATTTGCTATCCAGATGCATACGAAGATTTTTATCCATATACGCTGACGGTAACGGTTTGCATAGAAAATGATCAGATTGTTTCCATCACAGATGCGGAAGGATTCGGATCGGATTATGATACATTGAATGATATGTATATCCAACGGGCAATGGATGGAACGAAAAAATTTCCGGGAATCGCTGTACAGATTCTAACAGAGCAGACAACAGAAGGGATAGATGCAGTCTCTGGTGCCACTTGCTCTTCTGATGCACTGCTGACAGCCGTGCAAGACGCTTTACAGCAGGCATTGCGGGGGGAGGGATAAGAATCCATGCAGCATGTATTTTGGATGAAACTGTTCAATTGTGTATTAGTAGTTGGCATTTTGCTTGCTTATCAAAGTGTTCAGCAAAGCCGAACACAGAAAGAAACCATTTCTTCCTTGACTGCTGAATTGGAACAGCAGCAGGCTGTTACAACGGCAAATGCAGACAGCAGCACCGATTCTCCCTACGAAGACGGTGTTTATCAGGGTGAGGCACAGGGCTATGGCGGAAAGGTTATTGTGGAATTAACGATTGAAGATGGAATCTTGACTGATTTAAATATTCTGTCTGCGAAGCAGGAAGATACGGCATATTTAGAGGCAGCCAGTGCCTTGTTAGAGACGATTCTGGAAGAACAGTCCACGGATGTGGATGTAGTAAGTGGGGCAACTTTCAGCTCCAATGGGATTCTTCATGCAACAGAAGAGGCATTGAGAAAGGCGGAGAAAACAACATGAAGCGAACAAAAAAACCCATTCCAGCGAAAAAACGACAGGCTTATCTCCGTGCTGTGATACAGCTGCTGTTTTTTCTGTTCTTTCCAGCGGCATTTACAACAGCATTTTCAGCGGTAAAAAATATTTTTACGCAAATGGGCAGTGGTGCACCGCTTCTCTGGAGCACTTTTCTGACTGTTTTTGTGTCACTCTGTGCCTTTACGATTGTATTTGGGCGGTTTTTCTGCGGATACGCCTGTGCATTTGGTGCATTGGGCGATGCTGTTCGCAGTCTGTATGTCTGGATTTGCAAAAAGTGCAAGAAAAAACCGATCACGCTGAAATCTGGGAAAAAACCGTTCTATTTGATAAAATATCTGATATTGCTGTTGATCGTCATTTTTTGCTTTACCGGTGTTTACGGCACATGGAAGGGATGGAGTCCTTGGGATGTATTTTCCATGCTGCGGGCAGGAAATTGGCATTTAGGCGGCTATTGGATTGGAATAGTGCTGTTGTTGGCGATTGTGGTTGGCATGGCATTTTGTGAACGATTCTTCTGTCGGTTTCTCTGTCCGCTGGGGGCTATTTTTTCTCTGCTGCCGATATTACCTGTTTTTTCTGTTCGGCGAAAGCAGGAGAATTGTGCCAAAGGCTGTTCTGCATGTCAGCGGTGTTGTCCAGCAGAGTTGACACTGCCGGAAGCAGGCAGTTGGTCAGTAAGCGGAGAATGCTTCCAATGTCAGAAATGTGTAGACCTCTGTCCACGAAAGAATGCACATAGTGGTTTTGGGGTTGTGCAGGGGAATGCAGTGTGGTTTACCATTTTGCAAGCAGGGATATTGGCAGTTGTGATGATT
>JAEDGE010000096.1 GCA_016297675.1 Oscillospiraceae bacterium | reverse complement strand
AAAATATGAGAACCATTGAGGGATACAATGGTATCGCCTGCCTGTAAGCCACAGGTATTACTGGTTGCCTGTTCATGAAAACCGTGGATGGTATTGCTGATAAGGTAAGGATCGCTGCATGTGGTGACAAGCAGCAATACAAACCCCAGTACAATATTCATAAATGCACCAGCAAGTATGACAATCATACGCCGCCATACTGGTTTTCGTTCAAATGCTCGCTCATTCTGACTTTCTGTGTCTTCCCCTTCCATGGAACAAAATCCACCAATGGGCAATAACCGCAGAGAATAGCGGGTTTCTCCTTTTTGAAACTGGAGAATTTTCGGACCCATTCCAATCGAAAATTCATTCACTTGAATCCCATTGCACTTTGCTGCCACAAAATGTCCGAATTCATGAATGGCAATGATACAGCCGAAAATCAAGATCGCAAGTAAAATAGACCAAAACGTTGTCATCATCCTGCTGCTCCTTTCTGCTTTTTCAAAATACCCCTTCTATCCCAAAAATAGAAAATTCTTTATGCTTCCGTTGTTCCGTAGATCCGTAGCCGTACCAGTTCCCGTGCGTTCTGGTCTGCACGCAGCACCTCTTCACAAGTTTGTAAAGGCTGATTTGGAATCGACTGCATTGCTGCTTCTACACAGTCTGCAATGTCTAAGAATCCAATTTTTCCATCTAAAAAGGCACGCACTGCAATTTCATTTGCTGCATTCATAATGCAGGGCAGTAACCCGCCTGCCTGCATCGCTTGCTTTGCCAGTGCCAAACAACGGAATGTCGTTTCATCCGGCTCTGCAAATGTCAGCGTTCCGTATTTTGTCAAAGAAAGCGGCTCTGCTGGGCAGGGTTTCCGCTCCGGATATAAAATGGCATATTGAATCGGTAAACGCATATCCGGTACCCCCATCTGGGCAATTACAGAATTGTCTGCATACATGACACCAGAATGCACAACACTCTGCCGGTGTACCAACACAGTGATTTGTTCCGGCTGTAAATCAAACAGCCATTTTGCTTCAATGCACTCCAGCCCTTTATTCATCATGGTGGCAGAATCAATGGTGACCTTACTACCCATATCCCAGTTGGGATGCTTCAGGGCATCCGCAGCGGTGACGGTTTGCAGCTGCTCTCTGGTGTAACCGTAAAATGGTCCACCGGAAGCCGTCAGCAGAATTTCTTTTACTGGATTGTGTGCATTGCCTTGCAAACACTGGAAAATCGCAGAATGCTCGCTGTCCACCGGTAAAATAGAAACGCCTTTTTCCGCAGCAGCCTGCATCACCAATGCACCGCCTGCTACCAATGTTTCTTTGTTGGCAAGCGCAACGTCAATCCCAGCTGCAATCGCTGCCAAAGTTGGCTGCAATCCCACCATGCCTACCACGGCATTGACCACTAAATCTGCATGGCTGTCGCCAGCCAGTTCACAAAGGCCCTCCATCCCAGTCAGAACTTGCACGGGCAAATCTGCCAGTGCTTCACATAGAGCTGAATAACAGCTTTCCTCAAAAATGCAGACTTTTTTCGGATGAAATTCCCGCACCTGCTGTTCCAGCAGCTGGATATTGCGATTGGCTGCCAGTGCATAAACCTGTAAATGGTGCATCCGCACGACATCCAGTGTCTGTGTACCAATCGAGCCCGTCGAGCCAAGCAGTGTAATCCTTTTGTCCATCTGGTTTGTTCCTCCTATATGGAAACAACACCCCTTCTATACAGGGAAGGGGTGTGTTTTTTGTTACAGCAATTTTTCTTAAACTGTGTGATAAATGGAAAGCAATGTATTTAAAACGTAGAAAACCGGAACTGTAAACAAAGCACTGTCAAATCGATCCATGACGCCGCCGTGTCCCGGCATAATGTTGCCAAAATCTTTCATACTACACTGCCGTTTCAAAATGGAAGCAGTCAAATCGCCCAGCACACTGATGACTGCACACGCCGCAGCAATAAAAATCACCCAACCATACCGTACTTTGACCTCTGCAACGACACCATAAATCAAACTAAACACAAAGAACACCACAATGGTTGCAACAATTCCGCCAATAAAACCTTCCACAGTTTTTTTCGGGCTAACTTCCGGACAAAGCTTGTGTTTGCCTAAAAATGTACCAGTAAAATAGGCACCAGTATCTGCAATCCATGCCGCACACAATGCCAGAATGACATAAATGAGTCCAAAACGTTCATCCGACTGCAACAGCACTTGCAGCAGCCCCAGAGATTTGGTCACAAACAATGCGGATACCAACATAAAACAGACTTGTTCCATTTTTAACCGTTTATGCTGTACTACACCATCTAAAAAGATAATCATAATCATTGTAACCATAATGATTTGTACAACATTGCTTAAATGAAAGAATTGCAAAACCGGACTGGAAATGGAATAGAGAATCGCTGCATAAAAGGAGATGCGATACCGCAGACAATCCTTTGCCCGAAACAGTTCAAAAATGGCAATCGTAGAAATGGCAGCAATGCAAATGGGAAATACAATGGTTTGATGCAGCCATAATACCAACACCAACAGTGCAACGGCGACAGCTCCGGAAATGATTCGTACCTTCATCGTTACACCCCTCCGAATCGTCTGCCACGCTTAGAATATTCTACCAATGCTTTATTTAACTCTTCTCGAGAGAAATCCGGCCATAGTACATTTGTAAAGTAGTACTCTGCATAGGCACATTGCCAAATTAAAAAATTAGACAGCCGCAATTCTCCGCTTGGACGAATCAGCAAATCCACATCCGGCACATCCTTCGTATACAAATGCTGTGAAATGGTATCTTCTGTAATCTGGTCTGGCTGCAAAGTGCCAGCTTTTACCTCGGCAGCAATTTCCTGTGCAGCGTGTTTGATTTCATCTCTGCCGCCATAGTTAATCGCAAGCAACAGATTCATTTTATTATATTTTGCGGAATCTGCTTCCAGTTCCAGCATTCGCTTCTGAATTCGCTCCGGCAGCCGACTTTTATCACCGATAAAAATCATACGCACTTCCTGTTCCAGATATTCATCACAGTCATTCAAGTACTGCCAGAGCAAATCCATAATGGCATCAACTTCTTCTTGCGGGCGTTTCCAGTTTTCTGTTGAAAATACATAAAAAGAAATATTCTGAATGCCAATCGAACGGCAATAACGTGTCAGGTCATGGAAGTTTTTTGCACCTTCCCGATGACCAAACTTTCTTGGCATCCCCCGTTTGGTTGCCCAACGGCCGTTCCCATCCATAATAAATCCAATGTGTTTCGGCAGCTGCTCCGGCAAAGTATCTGTCGATACCGTTTTTTTTCTAAACGGCAATGCCATTCCGTCCTTCCTCCTTCTATTGTCAGATGCTCATAATTTCTTTTTCCTTATCGGAAACGTGCTGATCCACCTTATCACAATACTTATCGGTCAGCTTCTGTACGTCCTTTTCGCCGGACTTTACATCGTCCTCAGTAAATTCGCCTTCTTTTTTCTTTGCCTTCATCTTGTCCATTGCTTCCCGCCGAATGTTCCGAACAGCCACCTTGCATTCTTCTCCGTATTTCTTAATGGACTTGCAGAGTTCCTTTCTGCGTTCTTCTGTCAGCTGCGGGAATACCAGACGCAGCACCTTTCCATCATTGGTCGGTGTGATGCCAATATCGGAGTTCAAAATTGCCTTTTCAATTGCCTTCAGTGTAGAAACATCCCATGGCTGAATCACCAGAATTCTTGCCTCTGCCACCGAAATGGCTGCCATCTGATTCACTGGTGTCATCGCACCATAATAATCGACTGACACCTTTTCCAACACCGCTGGATTGGCACGCCCTGCACGAATGGTAGAATATTCATAATCCAGCCGATCCAAGGCTTTCTGCATTTTGGATTCTGCATCTTTCAAAATTGTTTTCATAGCTCTTATTTTCCCCGTGTTTGCACGGAGAAGCTCCTTTCCAATATAGTCGTTTAGCCTTCTGAAACAACGGTTCCCACTGGCTTGCCCATAATGGCATCATAAATATTATCTGGTCGGCTCAGGTCAAATACCAGCATTGGCATTTTATTATCCCGACACATGGAAGCAGCAGTGCTGTCCATAACTGCCAGTGCACTACTTAACACATCACTAAATGTAATGCGTTCATAGCGAACTGCATCCGTATACTTGTGCGGATCCTTGTCATATACACCATCCACCATGGTTGCCTTCAGCAAAATATCTGCTTCAATTTCTACAGCACGCAAAGTAGCGGCAGTATCGGTAGAGAAGAATGGGCTGCCAGTTCCGCATCCAAAAATGACCACTCTGCCTTTTTTCAAATGGCTGATTGCTTTGTTACGAATATAAGGTTCTGCAATCTGCTGCATATTGATTGCCGTTTGTACTCGCACATCAACCCCCAATGCTTCCATTGCATCTGCCACTGCAAGGGCATTCATGGTCGTGGCAAGCATTCCAATATGGTCTGCCCGTGTGCGGTCCATATTTCCGGAAGAACGCCCCCGCCAGAAGTTGCCGCCGCCGACCACAATTCCGATTTCTGCACCGGCATCTACGCATTTCTTAATACTGGTGCAAATCTCATTGATCACCGTAAAGTCCAGTCCGGTTTTCTTGGTGCCGGCAAGTGCTTCACCGCTCAATTTCAGAACCACTCGCTTATACTTCAATTCCATCGGATTTTCATTCCTTTCTTTCTGCTGCTTTCGTCCTGTCTGAATCGCATACCATTATACTAGGCTCTATTGCAAACAACGATATTGTTTGCAATAGAGGGCAGTATATCGATATGTGCTTCTGATTCTATTTTACACGATTTTTTTCAAAATGTAAAGCTGTTTTTTGCAAAATTCACAAAAAAATGGGGGCATAGAATCTATGCCCCCACCACGATTTCCATTACTTAATCATGCTTGCAATTTCTTCTGCAAAATTGTCCGCTTTCTTTTCGATTCCTTCGCCACGTTCAAAGCATACATAACCTGTAATTTCAATGGTTGTACCGGCAGCCTTAGCAACACTGTCCACATACTGCTTTACGTTCATAGAGCCATCCTTTACAAAAGTCTGCTCCAGCAGGCAGTTTTCAGAATAATACTTGCCAACCTTGCCCTCTGCAATCTTTGCACGAACCTGTTCTGGCTTGTTTGCCATCTTCGGATCTTCTGCCATCTGTGCCAGAACAACGGTCTTTTCCTGTTCCAGAACAGAAGCCGGAACAGCTTCCCGATTCAGATAAGCCGGTCTCATAGCCGCAATTTGCAGTGCACAGTCTTTTGCTGCGGTCAAAACTGCTTCGCTTGCACCAGCCGGAGAAGCAGCCTGCACCAGAACACCGATCTTGCCGCCACCGTGAATATACGGTACCAAAACGCCTTCCAGTCTGGTAAAACGACGGATTTGCAGATTTTCCCGAATCTTCAGGAACAGTTCCTGCAATGCTTCGTCCACTGTTGCGGTACCGCCAGCAATCACAGTGCTCTTCAGAGCTTCTACATCAGCCGGATTCTTTTCAATAATGGTATCTGCAACGGTATTTACAAATGCCTTGAACTCATCCGTATTTGCAACGAAGTCTGTTTCTGAGTTTACTTCTACAACGCAGCCAACTGTATTATCGGCATTGACCTTTGCAACAACCATACCTTCTGCTGCCACTCTGCCAGCCTTCTTAGCCTGTGTTGCCAGACCCTTTTCCCGCAGGATGAGCATTGCCTTTTCTACATCGCCGTCAGCCTCTGTCAAAGCCTTCTTGCAATCCATCATACCAACGCCGGTATTCTTACGCAGTTCATTGACATCTTTTGCTGTAAAATTTGCCATTGGTGTTTCCTCCTGTATTTTTCATTCTCTTTTGATTTATCTTTTCCGAAAAACAACCCGAACAGGAAACGCTGCCGATTCGGGTTGTGCATTTACGGTATTCTCTGCTTATTCCGCAGCTGCCTCAGTTGCTTCTGCTTCTTCTGCAACTTCTTCTGTTGCAACAGCTTCTGCATCAGCACCCTGTCTGCCTTCAATGATCGCATCTGCCATCACACCAGCAATCAGCTTAACAGCACGGATGGCATCATCGTTACCCGGAATCACATAATCAATTTCATCTGGGTCACAGTTGGTGTCTACAATTGCAACGATCGGAATATTCAGCTTCTTTGCTTCTGCAACAGCAATCCGTTCCTTTCTCGGGTCAACGATGAAGAGTGCACCCGGCAGCTTCTTCATATCCTTAATACCGCCCAAGAACTTTTCGAGCTTTTCGATTTCCAGCTGGAGCTTGCTGACTTCCTTCTTCGGCAGCAGGTCAAATGTGCCATCTGTTTCCATTTCGTGCAGCTGTTCCAGTCTCTTAATTCTTCTCTGAATGGTGGTAAAGTTCGTCATCATACCACCCAGCCAACGTGCATTGACATAATATGCACCGGCTCTCTGAGCTTCTTCCTTAATGGAATCGCCAGCCTGCTTCTTTGTGCCGACAAACAAAACAGATTCGCCCTGTGCTGCCAAATCCCGCACAAACATATAAGCCTCGTCCAACTTCTTTACTGTCTTCTGCAGGTCGATAATATAGATCCCGTTCCGTTCAGTAAAGATATACGGAGCCATTTTCGGATTCCATCTTCTGGTCTGGTGACCAAAGTGTACGCCAGCTTCCAAGAGCTGTTTCATTGATACTACGCCCATTGTGTAGTCCTCCTAAAAATTTGGTTTTTTCCGCCGCCTGTCCATGGCTGTGAAAACGACTTTGCTAAGCAAAGCACCGAGTTCCCACAGGGCAGACGTGTGGATTGCCTTATTAGTATACCATACTCGTCCAAAAAATGCAAGTCTTTTGCATTACCACATAATCACGGTTTTTTCATTCAAAATCAGGATTTATTTATGATATTTGCACAATTTCCTTGCGGCATACAGACCAAAATGACATCTTTTCCAATTAGCTGCACTGATTCAAAGGGAATCAAGATATTTTCTCGCATCCCGAACAAACCAAAAAATCGAGGCTTTCCATACAAAATCAACGCCTCTATTTTATGCGTCTGCGTTTCCAGCCGTACATCATCCACATATCCCAGATTCTCTCCATTGCATACATTGATGACATCTTTTTCCCGTAATTCTTCCACACTGCACAGCACGAAAATCTGCTCCTTCCTACTTATTTTATAGGGTGTCATAAAATGCCATCAATCCGTTAAATGCACCTTTTCCACAAAAAAATAAAACCAATTAAAATTTATTTTGCAAAAAGTCCTCTGTTTTCAAGTGAAACATTGTCATAAAAATCGCATTTATATCATTTTTATCGCTAATTACCAAATAGCTGTATTGACTTCTTTTCTTTTTCTTTGTATAATATAGAAAAACGTATTTCAATTTCAGCGATATAATGCATTTCATTTTCTTTGTATTTCTCGTTTTCGTTTTTCCTGTGGAATCAAAAAAGAAATATATCATTCCATGAAAAATTTTTCGTCTATTCACTAAAAACCATTCTGGCGACAAAAACAAAGCCAAATAGTTAAAAGAAAATGTTTTGCAATATCAATATAATGAAAGATTTGAGGGATCAGTATTATGTTAAAGATCAATTTACAAAAGAGCATGGCTGAAATGTTGGTGCTGGCTATCTTGAACAAGGGTGATATGTACGGTTATCAGCTCATTCAAGAATTGGAACTGCAGAGCAAGGGTCTGTTCAGCATCAAGGAAGGCACTCTGTATCCGCTTCTGTACCGTCTGAT
>JAEDGE010000095.1 GCA_016297675.1 Oscillospiraceae bacterium | reverse complement strand
TGCCGGACGGTTCAGACAAGTTTTCCCAAAGAAATCCGAAAATTGATTTCCGTGTGCAAATCTGGTGAAATTGGGGATATCATTTTTTTCTGTTTGTTTTAGAATCCGTGTTTTCTGTCTTATCATACCATAAAATATATCTTCTGTCAACAGAAAAGAGCGAAATCACGTGAAATACATGATTTCGCTCTGCATTTGTCAATCAGGAAGAAATTAAAGTCTTGTCAGGAACTGCGACAGCAATACCACCAGAATCAAGGCAATTGGATAGGTTGCAGCATAAGCAGATGCAACATTTGGGGTTTTTGCTGTATTAATCAGTGCACCTAATGCTGGTGTACTGGTCATACCGCCGCAGATGGAACCGAGGTTATTGAACAGGCTCAGTTTGAGGACATACTTTGCAATAAAGAAACCAACCAGCAGCGGAACGAGTGTCATCAGAGCACCCCACAGGAAGAGGAGTGCACCATATTCTTTCAGAACGGAAACAAATCCGGCACCGCCATCAATACCAGCACCAATCAGGAACAATACCAGACCAAGTTCCTGGAAAATACTCAGCAGATGTTCATCTACCTTCAGGCTTAAACGACCCATTTTGCCAAAATGACCAAACAACAAACCAACAATCAGCGGACCGCCAGTGGTTCCCAGATTGAAGGAGCCTTTTCCAAGCGGAATGTTAATGGAACCAAGAATCAAACCGAGAATGATGGCGAGGGAAAATGCACCCAGACCGAATTTTTCCATTTCAAACAGCTTCTTGCCATTCTTTTTCTGTGTGTTGTTTTCAGCCACAGAAATCAGTTTTGCTCGTTCTGCATCCATATCAGCATGGAGAATTTTCGGGATAATCTGTACAAACAGAACCACACCGATGACACCAAACGGATAGGCAATGGCGTGTCCAACTGCAATGTTCCCATAAAGTGGATTTGCTTCTCCGATTGCCTCTTGTGTTGCTGCAAATGCCGGTGTGCTGGTCAGTGCTCCGGAAAGCAGTCCTACGCTCATAGCAGAATCCATGTTTGGTACAAGCAAGGTAATTGCTGCACAAGTTGCACAGCCTGCTGCAATGATAATCGCACCGAGAGCAACATAGGATTTTGCATTTTTCTTTAAGTTCTTAAAGAAGCTCGGACCGGCAATCAATCCGACGGAGGTAACAAATAGTACCAATCCGAGATTTTGTACCAGTTTAAAATAGTTGTCTACCACTGCTTCGCTGGACTGCCATGCAGCAATGTTCTCGAAGGCAACCCCTTTAAAATGACCAGCAAACAGAGCAACCAGAAAAATGGCAGCTGTGCCGAGGGATACCCCTTTGATGGAAATTTTTCCGATCAGATAACCGATCACAATGATGGCAAACATGAAAAACAAAACCAGCGTCATGGCCTTCATGTTGAAAATATGTGTGCCGGCAACTTCCAGAAGTTCAAACTTCATTCACATGTTCTCCTTTTTTCTTTTTCTATGGATGGCAGTTACATGGCAGCTGGTTTGCTGGGCGAACGGGAAAAGTGACCAGACCGCACGTTTCCGATGCGTCCTGCAATCCTGATTGACAAAACGGATGCTTCTTTTTCAGAATCATTTGCAGAATATGGGACGGTTCTGCAAATGCAGAAAAAATCAGCTGACAAATGCAACGGCTTCATCCATTCTTTCAATTATAGCATGGATTTTCTTTTTCTGTCAAGGAAAAAAAAGAGTTTTGTGATTCTTTCTGCTGTTTTTTTCTTTTTTCGGCATTTTTTTATCAGAAGCGTTGCTTTCTTTTGTCATCTTATCTTTTTGCTTCAAAAAAAATAAAAAAACCGAAAAAAAGGGTTTCTTTTTTTCAGATAGTGTGGTATAATAAAAAAAAGCGGTTTTCTGTGTGCAATGTGCATACAAAACAAAAGGAGGCAATTTTACATGCAGGAAAAAAAGAAAAGACGAACTGTAACCGGTCAGGAAAAGCAGGCAAGAGAAAAAGAGCCAACTGCCGAAACCGCTTCGGACATTTCCCGGACAGTTGTAAAGCAGAAACAGAAAGCTGTATCAGCTGAAAAAAAGAAGAAATCGTCTGCATCCAGAACAGCAAAAGGAACGGTTGTCCAGAAAGAACAACGGCATACAGGGCGAATTGTGGCAGAAGTTGCCGTTTCGGCTGCTCTGTTGGTGGCATTGCGGTTTACTTTGTTGCATCCATTTCTGGATGGCTGGACAGAGGTGAGTACCATGTCCGGCAGTACTTGGCTGGAAGAGAATGCACAGCAAGTATCCTTTCCCACAGGGAATCCTACCGAAGCGACAGAACCGGAATCGGAGGAACCAGAGGATTTGTATGAGAGTGTTTCCATAGAGAATACAGAAATTCATAATGGTGATTTAATTCTGGTCAATGGGGATTACGCCTATGAAAGCACTGACGAAGAGGAATTGAAAACCCTCTATGGCAATAAAAGCGATTCCTATTATGTCAGCGGTTCGGAATTGATGTTGCGGGAAGATGTGATTACCAATCTAAATGCCATGTTGGACGATTTTTATACGGAAACCGGTCATAGTGATATTATTATCATCAGCGGTTATCGGACATCAGAACAACAGCAGGAATTATATGATGCCGACTTGGAATCTACTGGATTAGATACCTCGACATTGGTTGCAAAACCGGGTCACAGTGAGCATGAAACAGGCTATGCAATGGATTTTTCTCTGTTTGATGGCGAGAATTCCGATGACTATGACGGAACAGGGGAGTATAACTGGATCAATGAGAATTGTGCACATTATGGATTTGTTTTGCGGTATCCCGAGGAGAAAACGGAGATTACAGAAATTCAGTATGAGTCCTGGCACTATCGTTATGTTGGACAGCCACATGCTTTCTATATGCAGCAGAATCAGCTTTGCTTAGAGGAATACATGGAAGAGCTTCAGAATCATACAATTGATAATGCACTGGAAGTGACCAACTGGGATGGTAAGGTGTATCAGGTATACTATGTACCAGCAGAGTCTGGTGATAGTACCTATGTCATGGTACCACCGGATCTGGAATATATGATTTCCGGCAACAATGTGGATGGCTTTATTGTAACGGTAGATACTGGCGTGACCAATCTGGATGCGGTCAAGGAAGAACCTACAACAGCTGATACAGAGGAAAGTACAGAGGATGCAGAAAGTTGGGATGCTGGTGAAGCGGAGACAGCCACAGAGCCAGAGGAAGATGTAGATTGGGATGCAGAAACAGAATAAATTCTGTTTCAAAAATTTATTTTGATTTCCTTCTTACTATACCATATAAAAAGAGAAAGACTTCTGTTTATACGGAGGTCTTTTTCTTTGTATCTGTAACATCGTATTTTGCAATGTTAGCAGAAATATTGTGCGTAAAAATATGGATGAATATGGGAAAAATATGCGAAATGATGCGAGACGGCGGACAGTCGTCCACCAGAGGGGAACGTTCTTTCACTTTTCAGAATCACATTTTACCTACTGCATTCTTTATAAATTATCGTTTTTGATATGGGAAATTTGTTTTTTTAGGCTTATTTCTGCTACAGAATGAAACTTTTTCATTTTTCTTTTCTTTTTCCTTGAAAAAGCAGGAAAAAGAGTGTATAATATAAATTGCGTGAAGCGAAGGCTTCCGTAACTGACTTTAAATTTATGCAGGAGGTTTTGACCCATGGTGTTCAACTTTAAAAATCAGTATTTGCAGAGCGTTTATGACAAGACTGCAAAGTGCTACGCAAATGAACCGGAATTTTTGCAGGCTGTCGGCGAAGTGCTGGAGTCTCTGGAACCGGTTGTAGCAAAGGATCCGTCTTATGAGACAAACGGTGTCATCGATAGAATCGTAGAACCGGAGCGGCTGATCAGCTTCCGTGTTTCTTGGGTAGATGATAACGGTAAGGTACAGGTAAATCACGGCTATCGTTGCCAGTTCAATTCTGCAATCGGTCCGTACAAGGGCGGTCTGCGTCTGCACCCGTCTGTTTGCCCGTCTGTTATCAAGTTCCTGGGCTTTGAGCAGATTTTCAAGAACAGCCTGACTGGTCTGCCGATGGGCGGCGGTAAAGGTGGTTCTGACTTCGACCCGAAGGGCAAGTCTGACAACGAAGTAATGCGGTTCTGCCAGAGCTTTATGACAGAGCTGAGCAAGCATATCGGTGCAGATACCGACGTTCCGGCAGGTGATATTGGTACTGGTGCAAGAGAAATCGGTTACATGTTCGGTCAGTACAAGAGACTGCGGAATGAATTCACTGGCGTTCTGACTGGTAAGGCATTGTCCTATGGCGGTTCTCTGGCAAGAACAGAGGCAACCGGCTACGGTCTGTTGTACTTCACAGAAGAAATGATGAACGTCATGAAGAATGATTCTGTTGCTGGTAAGACCATTGTCGTTTCTGGTTCTGGTAACGTTGCAATTTATGCAACTGAAAAGGCAACCCAGATGGGCGGCAAGGTTGTTGCACTGTCTGACTCCAACGGCTATATCTATGATCCGAACGGCATCAAGCTGGATGTTGTAAAGCAGATCAAGGAAGTGGAAAGAGGAAGAATTAAGGAATATGTAAACCGGGTAGAAGGTGCAACTTATACAGAAGGCTGCAAGGGTATCTGGACGATTCCGTGTGATATTGCTCTGCCGTGTGCAACACAGAACGAAATTGATGCAGAATCTGCTGAAATCCTGATCAAGAATGGTACAAAGGTTGTTGCAGAAGGTGCAAATATGCCGTCTACACCGGAAGCAATTGCAAAGTTCCAGGAAGCTGGACTGCTGTTTGGACCGGCAAAGGCTGCAAATGCAGGCGGCGTTGCAACATCTGGTCTGGAAATGTCTCAGAACAGCGAGCGTCTGTCTTGGACATTTGAAGAAGTAGATGCAAAGCTGAAGGATATCATGGTAAATATCTTCCACAATGCATATAATGCATCAAAGGAATATGATGCAGAAGGCAATCTGGTAGTGGGTGCAAACATTGCTGGTTTCCTGAAGGTTGCAGATGCAATGAAGTGGCAGGGTGTGGCATATTAATTTGCCGTCCCTATGATCAATATATATCGACAGCATAGTCAGACAACATCATGGGCATAATGGAATAAACAGAAAAACCCCGTTTCGGTGATTCATTCATCGAAACGGGGTTTGTTTTTGTTCTAAAAGAAGTATGCTACGCATAAGATAAGAAAGTGACTATAAAATCGAGCGGTAAAAGTCCGGTCGACGATCCTGTTTGACTGGAAAATTGCGGCGGGTTTCTGCAACGGTTTTTGCAGCAATATCGCAGAGAAAGCAGCCGGCGGCATTGCGGCAATCCAGAACAATTTCTCCAGTTGGTGCAATGACACGGCTGTCTCCGCTGTAATGCTGTCCGTCCTGTATTCCTACACAGTTGATACCAACAAGGTATACCTGATTTTCAATTGCCCTCGCAGACAGCAAGCTGCACCAGTGTAGTCGTCTACGTTCCGGCCAGTTTGCCGGTAATAAAATGCAGTCTGTTTCTTTGGAAACAGCGGAGAAAATCTCCGGAAACCGTAGGTCATAACAGATAAAACAGCCAATGCGGAGATCATCTATCTGACAGGTAGCAAGACCACTTCCTTTTTCAAAATATTGGTCTTCTTTTGCGTAAGAAAAGGGGTGTAGTTTGACAGCATCTAATACAAGGGTTCCGTCTGGTGCGGCAATGCTATAGTGGTTTTCTGCTTTTCCGCTTGCAGCAGTACGAACCCAACCAAATCCAATATATAGTTGATGGGCAGAGGCAGCTTGCTGCATCCATGAAACCGTCTCCCGTCCCACAGGAATGCTGTAATCTGTGTGCATTGTAAAGCCGGTAAAGCTCATTTCAGGAAAAAGCAGCAAGCGAGCATCCATTGCTTGTGCCATATCCATGAGCGAGTGAGCAACAGTCTTGTTTTTTTCATATTGTTCATAAATAATTTCTGTTTGTGCAATGGCAATTCGCATTTCACATTCCTCCGCTTTCGTTTTCTCTATTATACCATGTGATTTTCACACATGCAAGGAAAAATATAAAATATTTTTCGTTTAGATAAGAATATTATATAAAATAATATTTGTAAAAATTTCTATCTTTCTGTCGGTATTTCATCGTGCGACTCGAAAAATGATATGGAGTTTTTAAATTGACTTGTAATTTCTGGAAATCATTTTATAAAAATAAATCACTTCGATTAATTTTAACTATTTTTCTTAAAAATAATTGTGCATATTGCACAATTAAAAATAGAAAAAATTGATTTTTTTTACGAAATTCTCTTTTCGCTCTGCGAGAACCTGAAAATAACCTTGACAAATTAGGTGCGGAATGGTACAATATTTCTATGATGTGTTTATAGAATTGAAACAAAGGGGAAAGTTTATGGAACTTTTTCTTTAGAAGAAAGGTAGCAAAGGGTGAACGGTATGACAGAAAAAGAACTGCGAAAACTGAAAAAAACAGAGCTGTTGGAGCTGATGATTGCTTTGCGAAATGAATTGGATCGGTTGCAGGCAGAAAATGAAATGCTCCGGCAGAAGCTGCAAACAGCAGAAAATAATGCGTTGCAGCAAGTAGAAACAGAAGCGGTTCTGGCAGTCCGGAAACTTTTGCAAGCAGTAGAAACAGAAACAGATGCTTATCGGAAACGGATACAAAAGGAACAAGATGTAGTTGTATCGAAACCGGCAGCAGAAGAAACAAAAGAGCAGTGAGGAAATTGCAGATGGAGGAACAGAGAATGGATTTTCCGACATCCAGTCAGTTGACTGCCGAGTTAAAACGGGTGCGATATCGGAAAGAATTTGGAAAAATGCTGCGGAGTACGATTTCTTCTCTTTTGGTGGTTGCTGCAATTGCCGTATTGATTTCAATGTTATTTTTGCCAGTGTTGCGTGTAACGGGCACGAGCATGACACCGACTTTGGTAAATGATGAATTGGTAATTTGCAGCAAGCGAAGCAACTTTCAAAGCGGTGATGTAGTAGCATTCTATTTTAATAATAAAATTCTGCTGAAGCGTGTCATTGGTGTCGCAGGTGACATCATTGATATTAAAGAAGATGGTACGGTTTATGTGAACGGCGAAAGGTTGGAGGAACCGTATGTCAATGAGTTGGCATTTGGAGAATGTGATTTGGATTTGCCCTATCAAGTACCGGAGAGCCGTGTATTTGTAATGGGGGATCATCGTTCCACTTCCGTCGACAGCCGTTCCAGTGTGGTAGGCTGTATTGCAGAGGAATATATTGTCGGAAAGGTCATTCTTCGGGTTTGGCCGTTACAAGAGATTGGGACGTTAGATTGATAACGTGCAGTTCGCACGGAGAGGAGGAAAAGCCATGCAAAACTTACAGGATGATGTGCAGAAAATTTTAAAGGATCACAAAAGAAAAAACCGGTATGTGGCTTTTTTGATTGTGCTCTCCATGCTGGTTTCCATTATTGTACCGACGATTTTAATTATGCCGGCAGTGAGTATGACTGCTTCTACAGAGGAGACGGAGTCGGTTGAGGAAAATGTCCAGGTGTTTGAAATGGCGGAGGAATTTCCTCTTTTGTTAGGTGCAGGTGTACGAGATAGAGGACCAGCAAAACCGGCAAATAGCAATGGTTGGTTTGATAAGCCCACTGAGTTAATTCCAGAGAATAGTGTAGATTTTACAAATAATATTACCAGTGCTACGATTGAAGTTGCTGGTCAAACGGCGAAAGCACCGGGTGGAAATGCGG
>JAEDGE010000094.1 GCA_016297675.1 Oscillospiraceae bacterium | reverse complement strand
AGTATATATTGAGAACCAATCCAAAATGGATTTGTGTAAAAGTAAAAAAGCCTGCCTGCTTGTGCAGAACCTCCAATATTCATCAGCTGCACAGCCGCATTCCTATAAAAAAGCGGAAGCTGTTGTTGGCAGCAACCGCAACCGGAATTGTAATATACAGCTCTTTTATTTTACACTGTTTATAGGAAAATGTCAAGGGATTCCCAAAACTTTTCAGATTCTTTTTTGAAATACCGGAACATACAGAAAAAAGGAAAGTGCAGGCTGAAAATCGAAAAGGAAAGGAAGGAAATCTATGAGAAAAGAGTGCGGTTTCTAAATTTATTTACTTAAAATATATTGTACAGTAGAATGTAAAAAATAGGCAAAAACGATGTGATTTGTCGACGATTTTGCCAATACCAGCGTCTGAAATTTGTGCAAAGTGTGCCGTTTGACGGCTTTTTTTCAAATGGAATTGACAACGCATCGGAAAATGTGGTAAAATAAAATTACATGTACCAGTGCAGTTTGCCCGAATGTTGAATGTACCGGCTTTGCCGGTGAACAGAAAAGGAGGAAAACCATCATGGCACGTCATAATGATCGAGGAAACATTCTTTGGACAGACAAGAAACGTACGCTCTTTGGGTTGCCGCTTTCTTTTACACGCTATTATCTGACCGATCACCAGTTGATTACAAGAACCGGTTTCCTCTCCGTTCAAGAGGACGAAATTGAATTGTACCGCATCACCGACAAACGCATTCAGCAGCCGCTGTCACAGCGAATTTTCGGCTGTGGAACGGTGATCATCCTCAGTCGGGATGAAGATACACCGGAAAAACATCTGGTTTCCATCCGGCATCCACAGCAGGTTTCCAATTTGATTGGTGCGTGTGTGCGGGAACAGCAAGAACGGCTGCGGATTGCTGGCAGAGATATGGTTGGTGCAGCCTTTGTAAACGGCGGCTATGACGCACCGGATGACGATGATGACGATGACTTGCTGTAATGCAGGAATATCATTTGTCAGAAGAGCGGGGGCGTTTCTGTTGCAGCGATCGTGTAGCAGCGGGGAGTGATCCTTTCTGTTGGCAGACAGTCGGCGGCAGAGACGAATAGAGAGATAAAGGAGATCCTGAACATGCTTTCATTTATTACAGAAAAGCTGACAGCATGGGAAAAGCTGAAAGCGGAAACCCGTCCCATTTTTATTTACGGGATGGGTGACGGTGCAGAAAAAATCATGCGGGTTTTTCAGGAAAAAGGGATACCATTTGCTGGTATCTTTGCAAGTGATGATTTTGTAAGAGGCCATTCTTTTGCAGGCCACAGAGTACGGAAACTTTCCGAAATTGAAGAACAAGTGGATGATTTTGTGATTGTGCTGGCGTTTGCAGCCGGCTATCAGTCGCTGGTGGATAAAATTGTAGACATCAGTAAACGACACACGCTGCTGGTACCAGATGTACCGGTTGCAGGCGGCGGTTTGTTTACATATGATTATTGTCTGGAACATGCAGAGGAGATTGAAACCGTTTACAATCTGCTGGCAGATGATTACTCTCGGCAGGTTTACGCCAGCATTCTGAATTTCAAAATCAGTGGCGAGATTCATTATTTAATGGATGTCACGACACCCAAATCAGATATTTACCGAAAATTGATGCATCTCACACCGAATGAAATCTATGTGGATTTGGGTGCTTACAATGGCGATACCATTCGGGAAGTGCTGCAATTCACAAGAGGAAAATACATTCGGATTTATGCAATGGAACCAGATCGGAAAAATTTCAAAAAGCTGCTCAAGAGTGTGGATGGGATGCAGAACGTGTATCCGTTTCATGCCGCAGCATGGTGTACGGATACGGAAGTACCATTTGCCACCAAGGCAGGCAGACAGTCTGCGGTGACAGCGTCAGGACAGACCATTGCAGCCAGAACAGTAGACAGTGTATTAGAGGGAAGAGCCGCTACTTTAATTAAAATGGATGTAGAAGGCTGCGAACGGGAGGCACTTTGGGGTGCTGCACAGACCATTGCCCACTATACTCCAAAGCTAATGGTTTCTCTCTATCATCGCAATGAGGATATGTTTTCCTTGCCGCTGCTGATTCAAAAACTCAATCCGAATTATGACATTTATATTCGACATCAATTATATATTCCGGCATGGGAGACGAATCTATACGCTGTGCCGAAACAAAAATAAATTGCTTATTTCAAGCAGAGAGAATCGGTATTTGCAGGACAGTGCAGATACCGATTTTTGTCGTGTGTTCCACAGATTCGTTTTATGTGTCTGGTTTTCGCTCGTTCTACAACGGAATTTTTAGAAAAATGGACAAAAATCGAACTCTATATTTGTGCAGATGGCATGAAAATATTTTTTCTTGTGGAAAAACAGTTGACATTTTGGGCGGTATCTGCTATAATAAACACATACCAGTAAAACGGATGCAAAAAAACGAATACTTCAATTTTTCTTTTTCTCATTGTTGGAATGACGCAGTCGGTAGCAATATCGGCTGCGTCATTTTGTATTTTAGTTTTCTTTACAAAGCCTTCATTTTCCACTTGACAGATTGTGGATGGTATGTTATAATGCAATCACAAACAGGAAAACAACGCCGATACATTGGAAAGGATGAAACTTTATGAAAAATAGAAGGACAGGCAGGGCAATTGCTGCTGCGGCAGCGTTGACCATTGCAGCGATGACGTTACCAGCAGTGCCGGCAGCGGCTGACGGAGAAACCATTGTTCCCTATCAAGTTCTGGTATTGGGCGACAGCATTAGCACGGGCTATGGTCTGGCAGATTCTTCCCAGTCCTATGTGTCCTTGCTGGAGCAGTCTATGAATCAGAAAGTGACCAATCTGGCACAGGACGGTATGACAACAGCGGAACTCTTGCAAATGCTGCAAACGGATGCGACTGTACAGGGAGCGGTTGCAAGTGCAGATGTCATTCTGGTTTCCATTGGTGCAAATGATGTGTTGCAGCCAATTCTGGACAACGATGTGGTTTCCATCAACGATTACGATAGTATTTCTGATTTGGCAGCAGCAGTAAAGGCAAATCAGCTGGCATTTCAACGGTATTTGATGAAGAACATTCCGCCGGCAGTGGCAACAGCCAATGAAAATATCAACAATATCATTCTTCAGCTGCAAAGCACCAACAGCAATGCGAAACTTGCTTTTCAAACGGTTTATGATCCGGCAAGCATTGAAGAAGATGAAACGGGTTTGTCCGATAGTGCAATCAGTACCTTGAATCTGTTTTCCAGCGGCTTGGTGTATCAGTTCCTGGAAGGCAGTCTGAATGGCAATACTTTGGTGCCAACTGGATTGAACGAAAATATCCGGAATCAGGCAGAGGCAGGCAGTATCTATGCAGCTGATATTTATGCAGCATTTAAAGGACACGCTTGGAGTTACACGAATATTTCTAATGCAGATGTGCATCCGAATGCGGAAGGGCATGCAATCATTGCCGAAGTGCTGCTGGCAAGTGGGTATCTGCCTGCGGTAACAGAGCCGGTTTATACATTGGGTGATGTAGATGGGGATGGAAAAGTTGCCGTAGAAGATGCTGTTGCAACGTTGACAGAATATGCACGGGTATCCGCTGCACTGGGTGGGCAGTTGACACCGGCACAGAAAACGGCTGCGGATATTGATAGGGATGGTACCATCAGTGTAGAAGATGCCGTTCGGATTCTGAGTTATTATGCACGGCAGTCAGCCGGATTGGATGCATCTTTTGAGGATTAAACTTGAAAATAGTTTTGTGATTTTGTCCCTTACAGTACATCGGCAGTTCTGTAAGGGGCATTTTTCTGTGAAAACGACTGCTTGTAATGGTGTTTTTGGAAATGTTCGATTGTGAAAATGGGAATCCATGTGTGTTTAACGATGTTTTCCGGTTGTTATCATAAAGTTATCACAATGCAGCGTATAATAATAAACATAGAGAAAAGAACAGATAGACCAATGCAGTATGGCAGCGGTTTTCAATAGAAAGGATGATTCTTATGTATGAACGGGAACAGGATAGAATGAAGCACGATATGACAAATACTACGAACACATCGGCATCAGAAAGTAAACAGCCAGAACAGGCTGCTCCTCATGCAGGTACATCCGCAGACAGCAGCGTATCAAACACAACAGGCAATTATAATGGTGTAACGAACACTGGCAGCACAACTGCTTATGATACAACTGGCTACCATGCTGCAAACACAAACAGCTATGGAGCCTCAAATGTCAGCAACACATCCGGTTATGGTACCGGTACGGCATCCGGAAGTTATGGCTATCCGAAATCTCCGGTTTCGGGCGGCTATTCCAGTAACAGTGCCACAAGTTATACCGCACAGCCCGGCAATATGGGGAATGCTGCTAACAATAAATCCGCACAGCAGGGATATAGTTATGTGAACTATTATTCTAATCCAAATACACCGGCACAGGTTTCCGGCAGTGGGAAACCACCAAAGAAAAAAAGCCATTTCTGGATGAAGGCGGTGGCATTTGTCGCAGCAATGGCAGTTGTTTCTGCTGGTTCCATCGGCATTTTCAATGCGGTGCAAAATTCTAAAAAGTTGGTGCCAGCGGATAGCAGCAGTACTTCTTCTGAAGTTGCTGAGAATACGACAGAGGAACAGCAGGCAGACAGTAATCAGAACAGCACAGTAGGTCTGAGCGATAGTACAGCACAGAGCTGGATTGAATTATCAGCTGGTACAGATGCCATGTCCATCCGAGATATTGTCAAGAAGGTAAAACCTTCTGTTGTTGGCGTACAGGCAACCTTCCAGATGTCGAACAACTATAATTATAGTTATGGATTTGGAATGTTTGGGAATGGTGGAAACAGCTCCCGTGCAGTAACCGGTGTGGGTACAGGAATTATTATGCGGGAAGACGGCTATATTGTCACCAATGCCCATGTTATCTATGATTCGGAATATGGTTGCGGAGAAGCCACTGCTGTGGAAATCCGAATGTCCGATGAAGAAACAACCTATGATGCAAAGGTAGTCGCTTATGATATTGAAACAGACCTTGCTGTATTAAAGGTAGACCAGATCGGTTTGGTTGCAGCAGAGTTTGGAGACAGTGACAGCTGTCAGGTCGGGGACACAGTTGTAGCGATTGGGAATCCACTGGGTCTGGAGCTGCAAAATACCGTTACTTGCGGTATTATTTCCGCACTAAATCGAAAAGTCACGATCAATGACAAGACGATGACATTGATTCAAACCGATACGGCAATCAATAATGGCAACTCCGGCGGTCCGCTGATTAACAGTTCCGGTCAGGTCATCGGCATCAATTCTGCAAAAATGTCTTCCAGTGTGTCCTCCAGCGGGGCAACCATTGAAGGCATTGGATTTGCGATTCCGATGACAGAGGCACGGGAAATCGTAGACGATTTGATTAACTATGGCTATGTAACCGGTAGACCACAGTTAGGAATCAGTTGTCAGGATGTTTCGGAAGCCGTTTCACAGGCTTACAATCTGCCAATTGGTGCATATATTATTAGTATCACCGAAGGCGGAGCAGCAGATGAAGCCGGTTTACAGGTTGGTGACATCATTACAGCGATTAATGATAATACAATTCAGACCACAGAAGAGCTGAATAACTATAAAAATGAATTCAATGCCGGCGATACTATCACGCTGACCATTGTCCGGAATGGACAGGAACAGAGGGTAAACGTGGTATTGAAAGAAATCACAAAGAATCAGCAGTCTTAACGCAGCTGATTGTGTTATACTAGGCTCTATTGCAAAATCTACAATTTTGCAATACCGGCAATGCATTGCCGGTGGTGGCTTTGCCACCAAGAGCCGCCGTTCATACTGTCCTCGCAAAGCCGATGGCTTTGCAGCCGCTTTTAGCGGCACTGCAAACAACACCGTTGTTTGCAATAGAGGACAGTATATGACCATTCCTGCCGTTGTCAAATTTGGGACATTCGGTCGGAATCAGAAATTTGCTTTCTTCATACATTCTCCTTATTATTTTTCCAGCACAAACAGTCTGCATTTTTTTCTTGCAGGCTGTTTGTGTTTTTTATAGTAGTTGACGAAAAAAACCGCAGCAGCAGCAAGATTCTTTCACCAATTGCACATAAAAGTTTGGTTGAAAGAGTGTTGAAAGGTGTTGAAAAAGCGCTGAAATTGTGAAAAACGTACAAATTCGCCCGAAATTTCCATGCAATAATTTTAAAGAAATTAAAATTATGGGCTTGACAAGCCGGAAAGAATGTGTTAAAATACATTATGTAAATCGTTTATGGCAGTTTATGCACCCGTGCTATAAGCGATGGTAAGTGCTTTCAGGCATTCATGGAACATCCGGTATCTCGTTCTGCGAATCCGGTCACATGGAAGTAGGAACAGGGCAGTTATAGTGAGGGGAAATGAGGCTGCACAAATGCAATCACGTCTGTGCATCACGCTTGATCGCACGAAAAATTGAAAGAAGAGAGGGAAAGGCACAATGAAGAAGGCTTTTAACAAAGTAGTCGCAATTGCTGCGGCACTGCCAATTGCCCTGACACAGGGTTTGTCAGTTGTTACATACGCAGAAGTTGCAGAGCCGGAAGTATTCAGCGTAGATTCCATGCTCTATATCGCACCGGATAAAACAGAATCCGAGTGGGGTACAAAGGCAGAAAGTGCACTGATTCAGATGGAAGGTGTCAATCAGACATTGGATGTTGCATCCATTCTGGACGCTGCACATTTTTCTGGTAAGAATGCAGAATATGTAGAAAAGCTGAAGGCTTGTCTGGTAGGCGATCCGGTTGTTCAGGTAAAGGATAGCGTAATTTATGTAACTGGTCAGGTAGATGCCACCAGCTATGTGCAGAGCAACATCATTCAGGCAATCAAAAATGAATTGACCAAGCAGGGTGCTGCTTCTTTGGTTGACAAGATTGATTTCAGCATGCTGGAAAAGAAGGGCACTTATACCGCAGTGGTAAACGGCTACGGCGTTTCCGATTCCAAGACATTTGTTGGCGGCGGTAATTTTGTTGATGAAGATGGCAATACCGTTACACCATCTACTGCAAAGGCTTACATTGCAAGCACTGTACAGGATCTGAAGGTAGAATTGACCACAAAGATGGCAATGTATGATACCTATGCAGATCTGACAAATCTTCTGGATACTTATCAGAAGAAATTGAACAAGGCTTATGATTATGCAAATAAGGCATTTGAAAAGGTTTACAGCAACACCTTTGCAGATGCAGACAGCTTTGCTGCATGGGCAAAGGCAGAGTTCAATGAGCGTACAACACGGTTTGAAGTGCCGGGTAGCGTAGCAGAACTCGCTGAGTACAGCGATCTTCTGAATAAAGTTGTAGAAGAAGTGAACAGCGTCGCTTCCAGCACCGGTGCACAGGTTACATTTGATGTAACCATGGATGATGTCATTGCAACATTGAATGAAGCTTCTAACTTCACATTTGATGCAGCAGACAGCGTTTATACCGTAACATTCCAGGTTCCGGATGCAGAAGCAGATGATGTAAAGGTTGCTTATGAAGCAGCAAATCCGGACAGAGAATATGTTTCTTCTTACAAGACAGTTACCATAAAGGGTACCTTGAGCGAAGCAAGTGCTTACTTTAACGTAGTACGTACCATCACGGATAAGGAAAAGGATGAAACCAGTACAACAACTACTACTACGACTGTAAGCAGTGAAACCACCACGACCGTAAGTGGCGATAGCACAACAACAACCAGTGATACCACCACTACCGTGAGCGGCGATAGCA
>JAEDGE010000093.1 GCA_016297675.1 Oscillospiraceae bacterium | reverse complement strand
TAACCGTTCGGGTTGCGTTGCTGTTTTTAGAGTTGAGTTTTGCGGATTCAGGAAATGCATCAGCCCGCAATATCTGCATCTGTCATTTCTCCGTTTTGATTGATAGATACAACGATGGTATGCCCCCAGAACATATCGTCATCGTCATAATAAACTGTGATACTTCCATCTGCTTCTATAGCAATCATGCTAATGACGATTCTCCTTGCAAAGTCTTCTTCTGTAATCGGATCTGCTTCTTCTCCCTCTTCCAATTCATCCTGTAGCCAGTCATTTGCACCTTCTACCAATTTTTCTGCTGCATAAACTCGAAAACGATGATCCCATCCTGTCAAATCCGCATACAGCATATGGAACTTCTCCAACGCCTTTTCCGCTGTTTCCCCATCTTCCACATCGGTATTCAAAATGACATTGCACGATGTCCCCAACCAATCCACATCACTTTCAAAACAAGAAAACTGCCGATTCAGGACAAATTTCCCCATTGCATCTTCGATAACAATCGGCTGTTTCAACCGTGCTTGCATGGCATCCAGACGTGGGTCAGAAACATTCTTCTTCATGACCTTGCACACCAGATAACGATGATTCCACGCTGCAACGGTATGTTCCTGTAACACAACCGGAATGCTTTTTCTGGCTTGAATGTGATAGATTTCAAACGACTGAAAATCATAACCCCAATTCTCTTCATTTCTATTTGTCATCCATGTCAGGATACCTGATTCATGAGAGAATTCACCGGTCTGTAGATTGACAGAAGCAACAAAATACACCACGGGGCGAATAAAATCACCGATCACTGCACCGCCACCGGTAGAGGTTTTTGTTAAAACCAATAAATCCGTAATTTCTTTCTCAAATTCACTTTCAAATTTTTCTTTTTCAGACATATAGTATCTCCTCTTGCTTTCATAAATCAAATCAGTGTTACACTATTTACCAGAGTTCATTTCTGCACAATAAGCTGCAATTTCTTTCATAAATGCCATGCCATATTTCTGCGACTTGATGACCCCTACACCGGCAATTCGCCGGAACTCTTCCATATTCTTTGGCTTTTTGCGGCACATATCCCGCAAAGACGCATTGGAAAAAACGATGTATGCCGGCATATTCTCCTTCTCCGCCAGTTTTGTTCGCAAGTCAGACAGCCGCTGAAACAGAGCTTCTTCTACCCCAGCTGCCGGAGAGATTGGCTCTTGGATGCGGACACGCTTTTCCTCTTTTCGTTTTTTCCATTCCACTTTCCGTTGCCCCCGAATGACCTCTGCGGCTGCTTGTGTCAACTGTAAAATTTGATAATCCTTGTAAGGCTGCAATTCCAGAATATGCATATCCAGCAAAGCGTCAATCATCTCTACGACTTCTCTCGCAGAACATTCCCGCATAATCCCATAAGTAGAAAGCCGATCCAACCGCATTTCCAAAACAGCCTGCCGTTCACTTCCAATTAACACATCCGCTGTCATGGTACGGCTCAGATGATAGTGATGCTGTAACCCCCGATAGACACAAGAAATAATTTTCTTTGCCTCTAATGTAATGTCTTTTGTCTCAAAGGTTCCCTGACAATTGGAACAATGTCCGCAGCATCTTGGCGAACGTTCCCCAAAATACCGCAGCATATACGATCGCAGACAATCTGTCATTGTGGAATAAATTGTCATCGTCTTCAGCCGTTCCTTACTGCGTGCAATCCACTGTTCCCGCTGCTGCAAATCCTGTAAATCCGATGCCTCTCGTGCCTGCTCAATCAAAAAAGTATTGGTACGCACATCTCGCCCGCTGTAAAGCAAAATACAATCTGCTGGTTCGCCGTCTCGTCCGGCACGGCCTGCCTCCTGATAATAACTCTCCAAGTCTTTCGGCATATTGTAATGCACCACAAAGGAAACATTGGACTTGTCAATGCCCATTCCAAAGGCATTTGTGGCAACCATAATGGACTTGCGGTCAAACAAAAAATCCTCCTGATTGGCAGCACGCTCTGCCTGCGGCAAACCAGCATGATAACGAGTCGCCGGAAAGCCTTTTTCACAGAGCATCTCACACAATTCCTCTACTGTTTTTCTTGCCAGACAATAGACAATACCACTTTTTCCCCGCCGTTCCTGTAGAATCTCCAACAGTGCGTTTTCCTTATTTCTTGGATTCTGCACGGCAAAATACAGATTCTTCCGGTCAAACCCCGTGGTAATCTGAAATGGATTTTGCAGTTGCAGCAGACGACAGATGTCAGAACTCACCTGCTTGGTTGCAGTCGCCGTAAAGGCACTTACAATCGGACGGTTCGGCAGCATCTGTAAAAATTCTGCAATGCCCAGATAACTCTGGCGAAAATCCTGTCCCCACTGTGAAACACAGTGGGCTTCATCCACCGTTACCATTTGAATTGCTGCCCGTGCAGCAAATGCCAGAAAGCTTTCTGTTTGCAGCCGCTCCGGTGCCACATATAAAATACGGTATGCCCCTTGTCTGGCATGAAACATAACAGTTTGATAATCTTCTGCGGACATGCTGCTGTTGATATAAGCGGCTGGAATCCCAACTTGCAGTAAGCTATCCACCTGATCCTTCATCAAAGAAATCAAAGGAGAAATCACAATTGTCAGTCCCGAAAGCAACATGGCAGAAAGCTGATAACAGACCGATTTTCCGGCACCGGTCGGCATAATCCCCAGCACATCCCGTCCCTGTAGAATCGCATCAATGACTTCTTCCTGTCCGGCTCGAAAAGAAGCGTGTCCAAAATACCGCTGTAATGCTTCTTGTTTTTCCATACTGCAATTATTTTTTCTCTGCCAGCTTTCGCAGGGCATCCGGTGTAAAGGTATATTGCTGATGACAGAAGTGACAAGTTACCGTGATGTCTTCTCCGTCTGCTGCCATCTTCTCCAGTTCCTCTTTTCCAAGGCTGATCAATACCTTTTCTGTCCGCTCCTGGCTGCAATCACAGTGATAGGAAACCGTTGCTTCATCTAACAGGTTCGGCTCTAATCCATCCAACAGCCGCAGGGCAATCTGTTCCGGTGTCATGCCATCTGTCAGCATCTTTGTCACATGCGGCAAATCCTGAATATTTTTCTCCAGCTGGTCAATACAAGCCTCCTCTGCAAACGGCAATACTTGAATCAAATATCCACCAGCTGCTTTTACATGCAAATCCGGATTGACCAGTACGCCCAATCCGCAGACAGTCGGTGTCTGTTCACTGGTAGCATAATAGCTTGCAATGTCTTCCGCAATCTCACCGGATACCAGCGGACACATCCCGACATAGGGTTCTTTCAAGCCCAAGTCCTTTACAACAGATAACATGCCATTTTTCCCAACGGCACCACCAACATCCAGTTTTCCATAAGCATTCAACGGCAGTTCCACAATCGGATGCTCTACATCACATTTGACATTGCCATGACTGTCTGCGACAGCAACCAATTGCCCCGCAGGTCCGCCGCCGTCTACCCGCAAAGTAACAGAATCGTTTGCTCCTTTTAACCCATATCCCATCATACTCGCAGCAATGGCAAGTCGCCCTAATCCTGCTGTGACCACCGCAGAGGTTTCGTGAATTCGTTCGATTTCTGCCACCATATCTGTTGCATCCAGTGCACAGGATACCACGGCTGCATTTTTGGAAATTGCTCGTTTTAAAATTGCCATTCTCTTTTACTCCTTTTCTTTTCGTGCTACAAACACCATTCTCTGGCTGTCTGCCTGCAACGGTTCTTCTGTATCCGCATGATAACAACCAAGCACCTCAAAACCGACTTCCTGCAAGGCAGCTGTCACCTGTTCTGGCGGATACGCACGCTCTGTCATCGTTTCCTCCGAACGAAGATAGGTGTCATCTTCCTGCCTTGCAAAAAAATGCAGCTGAATGGTCACTTGATTGTCCGGTTCTTCATAATGGTTTTCCCATACACAGTACACATCATCCGTATCATACAAATAAATTTGGTCGCCCAACACTTCCCGATGCTTATAGGGTGTATTCATATCAAATAGAAACAGTCCCCCCGGTTCTGTCACAGCAGCAACCTGTTGGAATACTGTCCTGACATCGGAAAAGGAATCCAGATGATTCAGGCTGTCCAGTGCACAAACAGTCACATCTACCGTTCCGTAAAGTTCCAGCTGCCGCATATCCTGACAAATATATTGTATCGGCAGATTGTGCTCCAGTTTTTTCTGTACCGCCTGATTCAGCATCCCATAGGAATAATCCACACCAAGGACATCATATCCCAGTTTTGCCATCTCTTCGGACAAGCTACCTGTTCCGCACGCCAAATCCAGCAACACATTTCCCTCCGCTTGCTGATATTTTTGTATCAACTGATGAAAATATGCAGCTCGCTGGGGGTACTGTACATTTTCTGTCAGCTGATCATAATAAAAAGAAAATGCCTCATAACCCGTTTCCATTGCGTTCCTCATTTCTATACTGATTTTTCTCTGAAAAAAGGGCGTGCCATTGCTGTCACGCCCCTTCCTTTGTTCATAGATACAGTGGCTTTTCCTGTATCTGTTGTTTTATGGTCTTAGGATACAATTTCTGCCCCAAACGGCATCAATGCCAACTTTGCCATTTTGAAACACTGCAAACCGAATGGAATCCCAATGATGGTAATGCACAGCAACAAGCCATCCAATACAGCCGTAATTGCCAACGGAATCCCACTAATCAACAACCAGATGATGTTGACAATCGTAGAAACCGCACCGCCGCCATAGCGAACCTCTTTTCCAAACGGAAAAAAAGCAAGCGAAGCAAACTTAAAGCATTGCAAACCGATGGGAATCCCAACGATGGTAATACACCACAGCAAACCAGCAAGCAGCCAAGAAAGCCCTTGCCACACACCGCCTACAAGAAACCAAATGAGATTGCCCAAACAGCTCATGTTTGTGCTCCTTCCATTCTGATTGGTTCAAACGTCAAAAATCCAATTTTTCTGCCTGATCTTACTTGTTTTTCTTCTTTGCAGCCCGTTCCGGATTTCTTCTCTGATTGCCGAAACTGCCATCGCCAGAACCTGCATTCGGTGCATCCGGCTTGGAAACCTGTTCCCGTTCCGGTGCCTTATTCTGCTGCAACTGCATCGTCAACAGCATCCGAATGGTATCTTCCTTAATGGAAGCCACCATCGCATCGAACATTTCAAAGCCCTCATACCGATATTCGACAACCGGATTTTGCTGACCGTATGCACGGAGTCCGATTCCCTTCTTCAGTTCGCTCATATCGTCGATGTGTGCCATCCACTTGGTATCCACAACCTTCAGCATAACAACTCGTTCCAGTTCTCGAATCACATCGGAACCATACTGCTCTTCTCGAGCGGCATAGAGTGTCTTTGCCTTTTCCGTCAGGGTTTCCGTCAGCTGTTCTATAGTCAGCTTCTCCAGCTCTTCGCCCTCATACTGCAAGTCGTTTTCATCTGTAATCCAACCGAGGAAGTGATCCCGCAGACCAACCAGATTCCACTGTTCCCGATCTACTACTTCTTCACTGATATATTGCTTTACGGTATCGCTGATCAGTTCTTCCATCATCTTAAGGATGCTGTCGTGGAGATCTTCGCCATCCAGTACCTGCTGCCGTTCCTTATAGATAATTTCACGCTGGGTATTCATAACATCGTCATAGTTCAGGACATTCTTACGAATACTGAAGTTTCTGCCTTCTACCTTCTTCTGAGAAGATTCAATAATCTTGGATAGGGATTTACTTTCAATCGGTGTATTTTCATCGACATTCAACGTCCGCATCAGATTTTCCAGACGATCACCAGCAAATACTCGCATCAAGTCATCCTCAACGGACAGGAAGAAGCGGCTTTCGCCCTCGTCACCCTGACGACCGGAACGACCACGCAGCTGATTGTCAATTCTTCTGGATTCATGCCGCTCTGTACCTAAAATATACAGACCGCCTGCTTCCTTGACGGCAACTGCCTTTTCCTTCACCTCTGCACCAAACTTCCGGTAAAGTGCCTGATATTCTTCTCTGGCTGCCAATACTTCTTCATTATCAGTATCCGCATAGCCGATGGCTTCGTTGATGATGTCTTCCGGATAATCCTTTTTCCGCATTTCTGCACGAGCCAGAAATTCTGCGTTACCGCCGAGCATGATATCCGTACCACGCCCTGCCATGTTGGTTGCAATTGTTACAGCCCCCAATTTACCAGCCTGTGCAACAATTTCAGCTTCCTTTGCATGGTATTTTGCATTCAAAACCTCATGCGGAATGCCCTTCTTCTTCAGCATTGCAGAAAGCAACTCTGACTTTTCGATGGAAATCGTACCAACCAGTACCGGCTGTCCCTTTTCATGACATTTGATAATCTGTTCGATAATGGCTCTGTACTTTGCTGCTTCTGTCCGGTAAACCAAATCGTTGTGATCCACTCTCTGTACTGGTTTATTGGTCGGCACAGCAATGACATCCAGCTTATAGATTTCACGGAATTCATCTTCCTCTGTCATCGCTGTACCTGTCATACCAGAGAGCTTATTATACAGACGGAAATAGTTCTGGAATGTAATGGTTGCCAAAGTCTTGGACTCTCGCATTACCTTTACGCCTTCCTTGGCTTCAATTGCCTGATGCAAACCGTCATTGAATCGTCTGCCCAACATTTTACGACCGGTAAATTCATCAATGATGACAACCTCTTCATTTTCTACAATATAGTCGATATCCTTCCGCATGACACCATTTGCCTTCAATGCCTGATTGATATGGTGCAGCAGCGTCATGTTTTCCGGTGCCATTAGGTTTTCAATGGCAAAATAATCTTCTGCTTTCTTTACACCACGGCGAGTAATGGTTGCTGTTTTTGCCTTTTCATCGATGATGTAATCGGCATTTTCATTGGCATCTTCCTGATCCTGCTTGCTGTCCATTTCCACGACCTTGGTCGGTGTCAGCGTCTTTGCAAACTTATCTACAACACCATACAGCGTAGTAGACTTATCCCCACGACCAGAAATGATCAACGGGGTTCTTGCCTCATCAATCAGGATGGAGTCCACCTCATCGACGATCGCAAAGTTATGCTCCCGCTGTACCTTGTCCTTCTTATAGATAACCATGTTGTCACGCAGGTAGTCAAAGCCCAGTTCGTTATTCGTACCATATGTAACATCACATGCATAGGCTTCACGCCGTTCATCGTTGGTCAGACCATGCAGAATACAGCCAACCGTCAAACCAAGAAACCGCAGTACTTTACCCATTTCGTCAGACTGGGTTTTTGCCAGATAGTCGTTTACAGTTACAACGTGTACGCCCTTGCCCGGCAGTGCATTCAGATAAGATGCCACGCAGGCAACCAATGTTTTACCTTCACCGGTTTTCATTTCTGCAATTCGTCCCTGATGCAGAACGATCGCACCAATCAGCTGTACTGGGAACGGCTTCTTGCCCAGTACACGATCTGCTGCCTCCCGCACCGTTGCGAGTGCTTCCGGAATCATAGAATCCAGTGTTTCGCCGGCTGCAAGCCGGTCACGGAATTCCTGTGTTTTTCCTTTCAATTCAGCATCCGTCAATGCCTTATATTCTTCGTCCAGTGCCAGAACTTTGTCTTTAATCGGTTCAATACGTGCCAGCTCTCTTGTACTGTAAGAGCCAAACAATTTACTAAATATTCCCATCGGATTACCGCCTTTTTCTGTAAATATACAAGTATTAGTATAACACACTGCATCGTGTTTGTCAATTCTTTTTTTCATTTCACCACGGAAATCAATTTTCGGATTTCTTTGGGAAAACTTGTCTGAACCGTCCGGC
>JAEDGE010000092.1 GCA_016297675.1 Oscillospiraceae bacterium | reverse complement strand
GAAAAAAACAAAACGGTACGAAATGCAGAAATTTAGTGTAGTTAGACTGCAAATTGAGATACCGAACAGGGCGGACAGCGGTCACAGGCAGACAGCGTAGCGATTCTGCCGGACGGTTCAGACAAGTTTTCCCTAAGAAATCCGAAAATGGATTTGCGTGAGATTTTTGCATTTTTGATTGACAAACGCAAAAAAATGAGATAAACTGTAAGAGCATTTGCAAATTCAACAAAGAAGGTATTTTTATGCAAACTTTTACAAACAATCTCATTTTCAGTCTAAATGCCACCATTCCTGTTTTTTTAATGATGGTAGTAGGATTTTTTTTGCGACGAGTACAATTGCTGGATGACAATACAACACAGAAGCTCAATCAACTTGCATTTAAAGTGCTGTTGCCGGCGTTGCTGTTTATGGATTTATCCACTGCGGATTTTCGGGCAGTCTGGGATACCAAATTTGTACTGTTTTGTTTTTGTGTTACAGTAATGAGTATCGTGATTGCATTGCTTTTCTCATTGCTCCATCGGGACAAAACAGAGCGGGGAGAGTTCATTCAGGCTGCTTATCGCAGCAGTGCCGCCATTCTCGGCATTGCCTTTGTAAAAAATATCTATGGAGAAGCCACGATGGCGGCTCTGATGATTGTTGGAACCGTACCACTTTATAATATCATTGCTGTGATTGTGCTTTCGGTAACCGCTGCATCAGCAGATGGTACATCCAAACCAGATCGAAAAGCACTTTTGCTGAAAACAGTGAAAAACGTTGTAACCAATCCAATTATCCTTGGAATTGTGGTTGGCATGCTTTGGTCGGTTCTGAAGATTTCACAGCCGGTGATTCTCTCAAAATCGGTATCCTATCTGGGCAATATGGCAACGCCACTTTCTTTAATTGCATTGGGGGCATCGTTTCAGTGGCAGGATGCGAAAGGAAAATTTCCGGCAACGATTGGAATTACCTGTATCAAACTGCTGTTGTTCTGCGGATTATTTTTGCCGCTTGCAATTGCCTTTGGATTCCGAACAGAAAAATTGATTGCCATTTTGGTCATGCTCGGCAGTGCAACGACAGGCAGTTGCTTTGTGATGGCACGCAATATGGGACATCAAGGAACCTTAACCGCTTGCAGTGTCATGTTAACCACATTATGTAGTGCATTTACCTTAACATTCTGGCTCTTTTTGCTACGGACACTGCAATATATTTGACAATTTAATCCTATATCAGAAAAAATCCGCTCTGCCACATGGACAGAACGGATTTTTTGTTTGTGTTGTATTTTAGAAATGTGAATTAAACAGTTTGTGGAAGTGCGTCAATCAGATTGATAACAAAGCTAACCAAAATAGTACCATCATCTTCCTTGACAGATCCGTCTGCATTGACATCCGCATTCTTATATGCCTGATCTTCTGAAGTCCAAGTAATCAAGCCTGCCAAATACTTGTTCATTGAAATAGCATCACGCAGGTCTACGACACCGTCCAGATTGGTATCACCATAAGCAATTCTATCCTCGCCACCCTTTGTAGTGGTTGTACCCGACTTGGTTGTGGTAGCAGTTGTAGTAGCGGTTGTTGCAGAGGTTGTCGTAACAGTACCGCCCTCGTCTGCATAAACCATGTAGAACAGGTTTGCGGTATCAGCCTTGAGGATGCTGTGCGTACCAGCTGTAACAGGAACTGTGATAATGCCGTCACCGCTTGCAGTGTACTTTGTACCATCCACCTTAATCGTTGCACTTGGTTCTACAAATACCAGTGTCAAGGTACCGTCTGCTGTATTGGTGAAGCCGATGGAAGTCGCACTTTCCAGTTTCAGGCACTGGGTCAGTGTCAGACCGTTATAGGTAACAGTGCCTTTACCGGTAGACAGGTTACCAGTGATGGTGTAGAATGTGCTGTTGGTTCCGTTTTCTGTGAAGTTATGAATCTGTGCACCGGACGGTGTAACAGAAGAGCTGGAAGTGGTCTTTACCGTGGTTGTAGTTGTAACCGTGCCGCTGCCGCCTGTTGTGGTCGTAGTTGTTACAATCGGACTGGTACCATTGTACATATGATAACCCATGGTAGCATAGGTGCCATTTGTTGTGGTTTCATACAGTCCACCCAGATTCAGAGAACCGTCTGCGTTTCTCCATGCAGTATGGAAGTCTGCACCTTGTGCCGGTGCCTTTGCCATGGAGATAAAGTCAGATGCAGTTGGACCATCAAACTTGGTACCAATTTTTGCACCATTTGTAACCGGCGTATCTTGCTCTACCAGATAATAACCGCTGTTGTAGTAAACACCATTTGCATAAGTACCAACATATTTGTCATTGGCAATCTTCAAAGCCAAATTGCTGTCAGAAATATAAACAGAGGAATCATAGTAAGACATCAGGTTGTCAAAATCACAACCCGGATCGGTACAACGATAGCAAGAGAAGTTCGGCTTGCCGTTTCCGCCGCCGCCGTTATTCATAGCAGTACAGTCAATAATTGTTCCTAACTTCGGGTTGTTATTATCTGTAAAGCCACAGTTCAGGTTTTCAAATGCCAGACTGTTCTTGACAACATGCGGAGAACCGATGCCGCTGCCACCCAGCTTAAAGCCGTTGCCGTCACAGTCGCCGTAGCCTTCGCCAAATTCGGTAAAGCCGTTCCGGAAAGCAATGCAGTTCTGAATGGTAACAATACCGATCGGACCCGTTTCTGACTTTGCAAACAGATCCCAACCGTCATCGCTGTTGTTATAGGACATACAGCCGTCAAAGACGTTACCTTCGCCGCAGGTCAACTTTGCAGCAAAACCGTCTGCATTTTCCATAGTGGCATCATCACAGTTATTCTTAGCAGTACAGTTCAGAATCAGGTTGTAACTTGGCCAGTCTGCAATTGTTGCATCACTGGTGTTATAACGAGAAATCTGTAAACCGGTATCCTGATTGTCATTGAAGACCATCATTTCAATGCGGTTATGATTACCCGACAACAGCATTCCGTTATCGCCTGCCTTGGTGATTTCAAAGCCATAGAACTTCCAGTAATCGCCATCCAGAACAATGCCACGCAGAGATTTCAGCTGTTCTATATAATCGGAAGCAGATGAATCTACTTTTGCAACTTGTGCACTGAAATCCAGTGTGACCTTTGCACCCGGATATGCCATCATGGTCTTATAGGCATTTTCTGTACCGCAGTTCGTGCTGTCAATCAGAATCATTTCATCCATCTCGTAAGTACCTTCGAGCAGATAGATTGTCTGACCAGCCGCTACCTTTGTAACTGCTTCATAAATATCCATCGGGTCTGCCATGGTACCGCTTCCGGTTGCACCCGGTGCACAGTACAGAGCACCTTCTACTGGTGTTGGCTTTGTAGTTGTGCCAACTGGAACGGTGGTTGTTGTACCGCCCTTTGTGGTTGTAACCGTTGTAACCGTTGTGGTAGAAGCAGTTGTAGTTACAACAGAACCGCCACTCTGGAAACCGCTTCCAATGGTTGCAATGGAAGAAGTGTAAGCAACTAAAGCAGCTTTCAGACCGTCATTAACAGCATAGCTTGCATCATCTACAGAATTATCAAACTTCCACTGGAAGTCGCCACCGTCTGCACGACCTGCTTTTGCCGTTACAGTTGCCATGGCATCTTCCGGAGATTCTGCGGTATAAGAGTACATCAAACTGCTGTTCGTGTCAAAGTTGTTGTAAGTGGTACCGCCAGAAACAGTTTTTACACTGCTCGGAACGGTTTCCGTTGGAGAAGAAACTTCGTAAGCATCGAACTGGGTATTGTCCTGTGCATAGGTGATGTAGCTGGCAGCTCCTTCAATGTGGTTGTTGTAAGCCTTGATAATACCGCCGGTTTCACCGGAGAAAGTACCTTCGCCCAGTGCATCGGTACCCTGACCGGAACTCATCATCGGGTTTTTACAATTCCGGAAGTAGTTGCTTTCTACAAATGCAGAAGCCCCCATGGTAACGCCAACGCCATATTTTGCATTGCCGTCATAGTAGTTGTTATAAATGTGAACAGTACAGGTTCTGATACGAGGATGACGAGAGTCAGAGTGGTCGTACCAGTTGTGGTGATAGGTGATGTAGTTTTCCGTGCTTTCTGATTTCATACCTTGCAGGTTGCATTTTCCGTTGTCCCAGAAGTGGTTATAGGAGTGGGTGATATAAGAGGAGGTTTTGGTATCCAGTGCACCGTCACCCTTGACCTGATCCGCATCGGAACCGGCATCGCCATAGAAGAAGTCACAGTTATGAACCCATACATGGTCGTTGTTCTGCTGCAAGCCAACATCATCGCCTTCACCGCTGTTGCAGTTCATGAAACCGATGTTTCTGACTTCTACATTACTTGCATTGGCAATTCTCAGACCGAAGCCATTGAATACTGTATCAGCACCGATTCCTTCAATCGTAACGCCGCAGCTCAATCTCTTAGAAGCACCATTTCCCTTAATCAGCAAGTCACCACTCATCAAAGTTGCCGGATCTGTGATATTGCCGACACATCTGATACAAAGCGGTCTGGTTTCATAGCCTTTCTGGTAAGCGGTTAGAATATTTTGAATACCAGTGGAAGGTGTTGTTGCACCCTTTGAACTGGTTACAACATCCATAGATACAGTATCTTTTGTATCTTCTGTTACATATAATACTACTGCATCACTCTTCAAGGTACCATCGTCATTATACGCACCGGAAGAAGAACCGTCTACAAAAGCAAAGCCACTTCTGTCATGTGCTGTAACAGTTACCGTCGCTTCTGCTGCACCGGACAATTCCGTAGAACCACTGACCGGAACGACTTTCAGTGTATAACTGCCAGCCTTCAGACCAACGGCATCTGCCCGAAGATGACCATCCTGGTACTGACGGATCAGCATGCTGTCCAACTGTACCCCATTACAATACACATTGTAGCCGTCTGCACCGCTGACCGGCTGCCATTCCACACAGGCGGATTCTGCATATCCTACAGATTTTGTGATAGAAACACTGCTTGCAGCCAGCAGAGACAGATTCTCTTCCCAGCCTGTACTGGTGGCTGGTACAGCCTCTTCAGCAAAGCCAAGTAGCTGTGAGGGCAGTGCTGCCACAGCGGTAACAGCAGCAATTAATGTTGCGGTCACCCCTTTTTTCAAACTGAACATTCGTTTCAAAATAAATATCCTCCTCTTTTTGCAGTCCCAGTACTCTGAGAATCTCTGCAATCCATTTGATTTAAGAATACACCTTTTCTATAAAATTGTCAATCTGTAAAAATGCTGAAAATTTCTTTCTTGATTTGTGCATTTTGACCAAAAATAAAAAGAAAATTTGTTGAGTATTTCGATTCCAATGGGGAGGTATCTGCTTAAAAACAGACATTTTTTTACTTTTTGTTTGTTTTTATAAATATTCATAATATATACAAAATATGATTTTTGCATTCACGGAAAAAGAATGAAAGTGCATAATTTTCTGATTTTTGTAATGGATTTTTTTGTTTGAATTTTACAAATTCGGATTTCGATTCAAGATTAAAAGGAAAACTGTTGACAAACAATTTCGAAGCGGATATAATAAAAATGATGATTTCCTGTCAGAATTTGTACGAAACACATGAGAAAACTCTGATTTTTGAAAAACCAGATACATAAAGAAAGGATCGATTGCATTGAACGAAACGCAGAGAGAATCCCGCTCCGCTTACGGCGGGCATTCACCCGCATCCATCTCCAAAGATCAACTACAGCAGCAGATGCAGGCTGCTTTAAACGGCGGACAAATGCGAACCAGAAAGAAAAAGCAGCAGGGATCTGAACATAAGCGGATTTCTGACATGTCCACAAGCCGCAGTTCTGCCAGCAGGAACCGCTACAGCAATGCTGGAGAGTCCATGCCTCGTTCGGCTGGAGAAGCAAAGGCAGAAAAGCTCCGGCAGATTAAAGCTTCGGTTGCATCCGCTTCGCAGGGGATTTATACCGATGAAGCACCGTCTGCAACGGCTGCAGAAGCACAGCGGTATGTACGTCGCCGCAGTAATACACCTATGCCACCAAATAACTATCCGAACCGAAACAGCAGAACCAGTCAGTCCAAGCAGCCGCAGCGTTATGATCGGCAAGGGACAGCTGTTTCTGGGAACGGCGGAAAAGTTGCCCTGATTATTGTATTGGTGTTGGTGGTATTGCTGATGATCGGCTACCTGATTGGTTATTTCTCCTATCGGAATAAGCTGCTGCCCAATACCTATATTAATAATATTGATGTGAGCGGCATGACAGTGGCAGATGCAGAACAGGCTGTCCTGAATAATGCAAATACGCAAGGGATTACCTTTATTAAAAAGAGTGGAGAAAAGGTGCATTTTGACGGGCAGGAATTTGGTTCTACGGTTTCTCTTCCAGATGATGCTATGCAGGAAGTGGTTAGCGAAAGCCATGTACTTTGGTTTACGAAGCTGCTGCATAAGACAGATTATCAGGTTTCTGTCATCAATTCTTATTCTGAGTCCAGTCTTTCCAACTTAATTCTTTCTTACAGTTGGGGAACAACACCACCGACAGATGCGTATATCCAAAAGGGAACCGATGGTACTTACAGCATTGTGCCGGAAGATAATGGTGATATGATTGATGCCACGATTTTGATGAATTATACACTGGAGCAGATGCGAAACGGCAATAATTCCATTCGGATGGAAGATGCTAACTGTTATTTACAGGCGGAAGTCAAGTCTGCGGATTTACAGACCGCTTTGGAAGAATGCAATTCTCTTGCTGGTCTGACTATTACTTATGATTTTGAAGATCGGCAGGAAGTGCTGGATACCAGCACCATTGCAGATTGGATTACAGCAGATACAGGTGGCAACCTGCAAGTGGATAAAAACAAAATAGAGGCATGGGTGAGAGAGAATCTGACCAAATATGATACATATGTACCAGGTTATACGAGAACATTCCATTCTACTTTGCAAGGAACCATTGAAGTATCGCTTGGCGATTATGGCATCTATGGTTGGAAGACCGATGTAGAGGCAACGGCAGAGAAGCTGGAAGAATACATCCTTGCCGGTGAGTCCGTCACCGTTGAGCCGGAATACAGCCGAACCGCATATTGCCGTGGAACAGATGATATTGGTAATTCTTATGCGGAAGTAGATATCACCAACCAGAAGGTTTTTGTCTATAAAGATGGAGAACTGGTAGTAGAAACAGATTGTGTAACTGGTTTGGCAAGTGATCCAGAGCGTGCGACACCGCCGGGTGTTTATCGAGTTTGGACAATGGAGCGGAATGTTGTGCTTGGTACCTATGAAGTGCAGGGCTATGAGCAGCCAGTTGAATACTGGATGAACTTTACGGAAATTGGCATTGGATTCCATGATCTTGCAAGAAGTGCATATGGTGGGGATATCTATAAGACCAATGGTTCTCACGGTTGTATTAACCTGCCATTGGAGGCTGCAGCGAAGTTATATGATATTTTAGATATTGGCTATCCTGTTATTGTCATCGCATAACAAGAACAAAATGCAGTGAAATCAAAAAAGAGCGAGAGCAGATGCGAAATGTACGCTGTTCTCGCTTTTCTTATGGAAATTTGACGATGGAAAATATACTGTCCTCTATTGCAAACAACACCGTTGTTTGCAATGCTGCTAAAAGCAGCTGCAAAGCCACCACCGGCAATGGATTGCCGGTATTGCAAAATCGTAGATTTTGCAATAGAGCCTTATAGATGAATCTTCTTTATTTTTTATTTGGGAAATCACCTTACATTTTTTAGTGTATTGACAAAATTGCTGTAATATGATAGGATCATAATAGA
>JAEDGE010000091.1 GCA_016297675.1 Oscillospiraceae bacterium | reverse complement strand
GGGAAAGGCGAACGACAGGAATAGGATAGGACGGAACAGAAGAGGAGCTTTAGATATTCACAGTACTTCTGATTCGGTTGTTCTTTGCGTTTGTGCAGAATAGAAATTGATGGAAAAAACCGTCTGTGGGTGGAATTCCCGCAGACGGTTTTTGTTTTCATTTTTAGTTGATAGAATTTATTTGTGCAGAAAGAATCAGTGGATTCTGTGTGGCTAATTTTTTATCTGCTTCTTCTTGGTCGATCACAGAACAGTCACCAGGCAATCCTTCTGAAACAGCATGGCTGTCCAGAAAAAGTCTAATTATCGCATGTTCCATATTATAGGAAACAATATCTCTGCCATTTTCTCCGGAATAAGAATAATCATCCGGCTTGCCCATGGCAGCAATCAATTCCGAATAAGACATGCCCACTTGCGTGTTGGCGGTAATATTTCCATATTCGATTCGGATAGATTTTGGATATTGGATTTTTTCTGCTGTAAAATCGGTATAACTATAATAAGCATTATAATAGGAAATCGTATAACCAAAAAAGAGTGGTGATTTTGTCCCTGTTCCGGTTTCTACAAAGTCCCAATTTACACCGGATAAAAAGTCGGCTCGGTTGACAGACATCAGATCATATGCAGTGTATCCTGTTAAAGGGGATGACCAGAAAACGCCGACATCTTCCCATGAAGTTGTCATGCCAGCTGCTTTTTTCGCATAATAGTTCAGTGTGTGTACCGCATCTTCCACTGTAATTTGTCCATCCCCATCTACATCAGCAGCTTTTTCCTGATAAACAGACAGCGTATCGGATAATCCAGCGGCTCGTTTTGCATAAGCCGTTAGCATTTCTACTGCATCCTCTACGGCAATGTTGTTATCACCGTTGATATCCCCTCTGTGGCAGGAGAGAAATGGGTATAGATAAGCGTGGTTATCATATTGGCAGCAAAGTTCTGTTTGCAGCAAGCTGTTGTTCTGCTCTGCAATGGTGATTTGCTGCCAGTCTGTCTTTGTTCCATCCATATAGTGGATCAAGTTTAGTTGGTCACAGTCTGCAAATGCAGCTTGTCCAATGTTCGTAACACTGTTTGCTATCATGACTGCTTGAAGTTGAATGCATCCCTGAAAAGCATTTGCTCCAATATGTGTAATGCCCTGTTGGATGGTGACTGCCATGATTTTTTCTCGTAGATGCTGCCACGGAGCAGGATTGGATTCGGAATAATCTGTCATAGCACCAGAACCGGAGATAACCAGTGTCCCATTATCCTGTAGTTCCCATACAGCATCTTCGCCGCAAACGCCGACGGTTTGTTGGGGCAAGGTATATGTGATTTCCGTTCCGTCTGTGAAGAAGATTTGAAATGTGTTTTCTCCCTCATAGATCACATTGGAGGGGGTACGTTCTTCGCTCCAACGTGTTAACTCTGTTTTAAAGTAAGCGTTATTTTCTTTTAAAAAGAACTCTTGGACAGAAATAGAAACTCCAGCTGCAACATGATTAAAAATAATGATTCTTTCTCCTAATGCAAAAACAGTCATAAGACTATTTGCTACTTGAAAATAGGAAGGCAATTTAGACCATGTTTCCCCTGTATTTTTTGTGATATAAATATCATAATAGGCACTACCAGCACCAGGACCGCCAGGAACAAACGCAATACCATTGTTCTTATTTTGCATGATAAGATGTTTGGCATCATACATTTCTTTACAAGTCACATACGGATTTTTAGCACCTGATTGAAACACATGATTTTCGATTTGCGTTGTTTCACCGTTTCCGCATAGAATGGTGACAAAATCCGTTTGCTCTGTTTCTTCTGCGAATACAGTTGCTTGTAAAACAGGAAATTGCAGAAACAGGATAAGATTGAAACAGCATACCAGTATCCATATGATGTTGAAAAATCGATTTTTCATAGTTCATATCCTTAATCGTTTACAGGGACAGATTATCATATATCTGTCCCTGTAAATTTTTATGAGAATTTTTATGATATTTATTGTACCGAAGCATTGAGAACGGCAAATGCCAGTACACACATAAACCCAGCTCCGATGGCAACGACTGCCGGAAGGGTTCCGCTTTTTCCAAATAGCAGGCTGACAAATCCACCGAGAGCCCCCACACCGGCAAAAATCGCACAGACCATAATGGGTACGTTCAAAAACAGCATGACAGCAGCTGCAACAGAAAACAGCAGAGCCAATACGCCAATCAGCAGGGAAGAAGATTCCCTTGGCGTGCGAGCAGTCTTTTCCTGTTTTTCTGCCTTTGCAGCAGTTTCTTTTTTCTCTTTCATTTTGCAGCACCGTTTCCTTTCTGCTTATGCACGCAAAGTTGCTCCATGTTCCTGCAATGCCTTCAGAACCCGTTTCATGGCAGCATCTGCCTGTTCATCGGTCAGGGTACCCTCGTGAGAACGCATCCGGATGGAGAACGAAACACTCTTCATACCGCTTGCGATCTGTTCGCCCTTGTAAACGTCAAACAGCGTAATCTGTTCCAGAATGTTGCCGACTGCTTTTTTCATCGCACTTTGCAGGACACCAACCGGTACTTCATCTGCACACACAAGGCTCAAGTCTCTTGTAATTGCCGGGAATTTCGGAAGCGGCTGATAGGTGATTTCGGTTTCTGCAAGCGGCTGCATTTCATCAATCAGCAACTTTGCCACATAGGTGCGTGTGCCAATGTCGTAATTTTTCTGAACAGTCGGATGCACTTCGCCCAGATAACCAATTGGGGTTTCATCCTTGTAAATCACAGCACTTCTGCCCGGATGCAGGGCACAAGTTTCTGCAAATGGCGTTTCTGCCTTACAAGCCTGATAGGTGCAGTCATGCAGCCCTGCAGTTTCCAGAATCGTTTCCACCATTCCCTTGAGGGTAAAGAAGTCGGTATCCTCGCCGTACATTCCAATGGTCAACCGGTCTGGTTCTAATGGCAGTGTATCGGTACCAGTTGGGAGATATTCCTTTCCGATTTCATACAGGGCAACCGCAGCATTGCGGTTCTTGTAGTTCAGGGAGAGGGTTTCCAGCATAGACGGCAGTGTTGTGGTTCGCATGACACTGGTATCTTCACCGAGCGGATTGGAGATGACAACAGTTTTCCGCAGATTGCTGTCTGCCGGCAGACCGATTTTATCAAAGTACTTCGGAGAGATAAACGAGTAGGTCAAAATGCCATAGCAGCCAACTGCCACCGTTGCATTTTCCAGAGTCCGGCGGAATTTCTGCTTCGGGGTCAGGCTGGCATTGGCAACTCCTTTGATTACTGTAGAAGGAATGTTGTTGTAGCCGTAAATCCGAGCCACTTCCTCTGCCAAATCTGCTGGACGTTCCAAGTCAATCCGGAAACTTGGAGAAATGCAGGTATCACCGTCTACTTCAATTTCCAGCATTTTCATAGTTTCACACATGGATTCTCTGGAAATTTCCGTGCCAAGGAAAGCATTGATCCAGTCCGGATCAAACGGAATCCGGTTACGCTGCTTTTCATTGTAGTTGAGGTCAATGTGGGTGCGAACCGGTTCCCCAGCACCTAACAGCTCTACCAGCTCAAATGCTCGTTCCAGTGTCCGCAGGCAGCCCTCTGGATCCAGTCCCTTTTCGTAGCGTGCAGAAGCATCTGTCCGCATTCCCAGTTTCTTTGCCGTGCGGCGTACCTGTACTGGTTCAAAGTAAGCCGATTCAAATACAACCGTGTTGGTATCTTCCATAATGCCGCTGTATTCGCCGCCCATGACACCGGCAACTGCAATCGGCTTTTCGGCATCTGCAATGACCAGCATTTCTGGAGAAAGGGCACGGGTAACGCCGTCCAGCGTGGTAATGAATTCGCCTTCAGCGGCATTTCTAACAACAATCTGTCCGTCCTTGACATATCGTAAATCGAATGCGTGCATTGGCTGACCAAATTCCAGCATGACATAGTTGGTAATATCTACAAGATTGTTGATTGGACGGACACCACTTGCCCGCAGCCGTTCCCGCATCCAGCGTGGAGAGGGGGCAATTTTGACGTTTTTGACAATGCCGGCAGCATAACGAGGACACTTTTCCTTGTTTGCAATTTCGACATGCAGTTCCTCCTGAATGTTACCTTCAATGCCCTTGAACTGCGGCTGTGGAATATGCAGCGGAACATGATAGGTTGCAGCGGCTTCCCGTGCCAGACCTGTCACAGAGAGGCAGTCTGGACGATTCGAGGTAATTTCAAATTCCACAGAAGTGTCATTCAAACCGATTGCTTCATGAATATCCTGTCCAATCTGGCAGTCTTCCTGTATAATAAAAATACCGTCTGCAATGGCATATGGAAAATCATGTACAGTCAAGCCCAGTTCTCCCAGTGAACAGAGCATTCCGTTGCTTTCCACCCCACGCAGCTTGCCTTTTTTAATCTTCACGCCGTTCGGCAGTTCCGCACCGCAAAGTGCAACTGGAACCACATCACCAGCCTTGACATTTGGAGCACCGGTGACAATCTGAATCGGCTGTTCCTGTCCGACATCCACTTGACAAACGACCAAATGGTCAGAGTTTTCGTGCGGCACGACAGAGAGTAGTTTGCCGACCACTACATTTTTAATTTCGCTGCCTTCTTCTGTGGCAACTTCGACCTTTGAACCGCTCATGGTCATAGCAGCACAGAAGTCTTTTACGGTTGTATCCAATGTCACATAGTCAGAAAGCCATTTCATTGATAAATTCATGCTATTTTCTCCTCCTTTACTGCATCAGAACTGTTCCAGGAACCGATAGTCATTTTCAAACAGCAAACGCATATCCTGAATGTTATACCGCCGCATGACAATTCGTTCCAGACCCAGACCAAATGCGAAACCGGAATACACATTGCTGTCAATGCCGCAGCCTTCCAGTACCTTTGGATGAACCATACCAGCTCCCAGCAATTCAATATAACCTTCTCCTTTACAGAGACGGCAGCCCTTGCCGTAGCAGTTATAGCACATCACATCGACTTCGGCACTGGGTTCTGTAAATGGGAAATGATGCGGACGCAGACGGATTTTGCAGTCCTCGCCGTAAAGTCGCTGCATGAGCAGTTCCAGTGTGCCCTTCAGGTCTGCCATGGTAATGCCCTTGTCCACAACCAGACCTTCTACCTGATGGAACAATGGGGAATGTGTGGCATCAATGGCATCTGAACGGAAGACCCGTCCCGGTGAAATGACTCGAATTGGCGGTTTTTGCTGTTCCATAACATGAACCTGAACAGAAGAAGTCTGTGTCCGGAGCAGAATATTATCTGTAATATAAAAGGTATCCTGTGTATCTCTTGCTGGATGATCCGGCGGCAGATTCAGAGCTTCAAAGTTATAGTAATCATACTCGACTTCCGGACCGTCTGCCACAGAAAAGCCCATGCCGAGGAAGATTTCTTTGATTTCATTTTCCACGATGGTCAGCGGATGCAAGCCACCGATTTTTTTCTGTTTGCCCGGCAAAGTGATATCCAGTGTTTCGGATTGCAGTTTTTGTGTCAGTTCTGCTTCTGCAATCGTCTTTTGTTGCTTGGAAATTGCCGATTCAATATCTGTTCGCACTGCATTTGCCAGTTGCCCCATCACTGGACGTTCTTCTGCAGAGAGCTTGCCCATCTGTTTGAGAATGGCAGTCAGTGCTCCTTTTTTGCCAAGGTACTGCACTCGAATGGCATCCAGTTGTTTTGCATCCGTGCAGGTTTGCAGAGCGGCTTCCGCCTCATTCCGGATGGCTTCCAGTTGTTCTTTCATAGTGACCTCCCATTTTTGTTGCTCAAAATATCGAAGATGCAGTTGTTCTGCAAAACGGATTCTGCATCAGTTGGTACGGCTTAGGAAGAAAGTGGTAAACAAAAAAAGACCTGTCCCGAAATAGGACAAGTCTTACAACTTGCTTCTCAACCACCCATTTCCCCAAGAGCCAGCACTCTCTTGCCCTTAACGCAGGCAATACGTCTGCACCTACTATGCTTGCTTTGCAGCAGTTTTCCGCACAGCCGCTCAGAAGGGAACTTCCGAACTGAATTCCATGCAGCACTCTTTCAGCCAAGGAATGCCTCTCTGTTGCAGGAATGACAGTCGTACTTTCTTCGTCATAGCGTTCTGCATTCTATTATACACAGTTTTCAAAAAAAATCAAGTCTTTTCTTGAAATTTTACAATTTATATGGTAAAATAGACGTACCACTTGCCGACAAGCGGGAATATTACAATAGAAAAGAGGCAGATTTTTATGGATCATTTTGCAGAATATATGGTACAAAAGCATCCCAATACGCAGGATCGTCTGAAACAGGGGCTTATTTTGGCAGCTGCTGTGATTCTGTCTGTTGTGATTGGTGCCATTGCATTGATAACAGGCTGGATTTTTCTTATGGTGTTGATCATGGGTGTTATTTACGGTGCATATTACCTGATAAGCGGATGCAGCACGGAATATGAATACACCGTCACCAATGGGGAGTTGGATGTGGATAAGATTCTTGGAAGACGGAAACGGGTGCACTTGCTGACGGTGTCCATTTCTAAGTGTACAGCGTTTGGTGCATATACAGATGAAATTCCGGATCAGCCGCAGGCAACATTGTTTTTATGCTCTGACAATACCGGAGAGGGTGCCTATTATGTAGAAGCCTCTACAGAGGAATATGGTGAAATTCGTTTGATTTTCACACCGAATGAAGAGATCATTTCCACTATGGCACTGTTCTTGCCGGCACCATTGCGGCGGCAATTTCAGTAAGGGTGTTCTTATGATAAAGTGGGTGCTTCTTGTCTGGCTGCTGCTGGCAAGTTTGATTTTGTTTTTGATGATGGGAATAGATAAGCGGAAGGCAGTCCGGCATCAATGGCGGATTTCAGAAAAAGCATTGTTTTTGATTGCTCTTCTCGGTGGTGCAGTCGGCGGCACTGCCGGCATGTATCATTTCCGGCATAAGACAAAACATATTTTGTTTCAGTGCGGTTTTCCGATTCTGGCGATTTTGCAGATTTTATTGTTTTGCTGGGTCTATTGGGCATAAAAGAAGAAAATGGATGATACTATGGTGCATTTTGTACAAATCATGATTTATTGAATTGTATAAAATGCACTATTTTTGTGGGCAGATCAGAAAATATCTGTACAAGCATTGAGAAATGTGCTATAATGTGCAATGGCTAAAAAATATGTAACAACTGGTAAAGGAGGAGCTATGAAATCACGGTATCTTAAAAATATGTGCAGCGTTGGCGTTGCAGCCGCAATTGCCTGCATGACACTGACCACAACCGCAGTTGCAGAGGAAGCTTTATTGGGGGCAGAGACGGAAGAAACGACGGTTACCGCAGAATCAGAAGCTATGACAGAAGAGAGAATAGAAGAGAATCTCATAGTAGAAGATACTGCGAACGTTGTGGAAGAACCTAATTATATGCAGGATGCATTATTTGTATTGTTTTACTATACAGCAACATCTTGTAATTTAGAAGTATCATTGACCGCGGATGAATTCTATTATTATGACGTAAATGGAGATAACATGTTGAATATAACGGATGCTATTTGTTTTTTGACGATGTATGCCAGAAAGTCAGCATGTTTGGAGCCAGTTCCACCGGAAGGTTGGCCATTAGTACCGCCAATTGAGGAAAATCCATTTGTGACGACAACGGAAACCACTGTAACAACCATACAAATGGAAACTACTACAACCATTCCAACAATAACTACTACATTGAGTGTCGCTACTACCACGCAAACGGAAACCACAACCAGCACCACCACAACCACGCAGAAGCCAACTACAACCAGCACCACCACGACCATGCAGAAACTAACTACAACCAGCACCACCACGACCACGCAGAAGCCAACTACAACCAGCACCACCACAACCACGCAGAAGCCAACTACAACCAGTACGA
>JAEDGE010000090.1 GCA_016297675.1 Oscillospiraceae bacterium | reverse complement strand
TACACGTCAACAGATTCTGGACGATATCTGGGGGATTGAAGAATATGTTGATTCACATACTTTAGATGTTCACATAAGCCGTTTAAGGGAGCGTTTTAAAAATAACAGCGATTTTGAAATCGTTACGATCCGTGGATTGGGATATCGGGCGGTGAAAAAATGAGTGTGCACAATATCAGGGAAAAATGTAATATAAAAAAGGAAGCAAAGAAATATACAAAGATAAAAATACGGATGAGAGTCCTTTTTTTCGGGATTATTATCACATTCAGCTTGGTAGCCTTTGGTATCATTCGGCTGTTGGAACAGTTAGGATTATCCATAAACCGTATTAAAAATCCTTCTTTTATTGTTTTTTTAATCTGCATTTTGTGTATCATTCTATCTACGATTGCTTCCAGTTTTATGATTATAAAAGTTTTTAATCCACTGAATCAAATTAGTAAGGTCATCAAAAGAATTGCAAAGGGAGATTATAATGTAAAACTTGCATATGATGGACAAATTGAAGAATTTGCAGATGCATTTGAAAATTTCAATCATATGGCAAAAGAACTCAATTCAGTGGAAATGATCAGAAAAGATTTCATTGCCAATGTATCTCATGAGTTCAAAACGCCGCTTTCATCCGTTACAGGATATGTTACACTGCTTCAAGATCCAGAACTTACGGAAGAAGAACGCAGAGAATATATTCAAAAGGTATTTTTTAATATTGAAAAATTAAATGATTTAACAGATAATATTCTTAGAATTTCTAAATTAGAAAATCAAACTTATTTAGATCCTCCGGTTTTATTTCGTCTGGACGAACAAATAAGAGAAGCAATTGTCGTATTGGAACCAAAATGGAGTAAAAAACAGATTGAACTGGATATTGACCTGCCGGAAGCTGAATATTTCGGACAAAAATCTCTTCTGTTTCAGGTTTGGGTGAATCTTATCAGCAATGCGATTAAATTTTCCGATGAAGGGGGATGTGTGTCAATCAGTCTGAAAAAAGACGATTGCTTTTTTTCTGTTTTTATCAGCGATGATGGCATTGGTATGACGCAGGAAACGATGGATCATATTTTTGAAAAATTCTATCAAGGGGATACTTCCAGACAATCTCAGGGAAATGGACTTGGTTTAGCTCTCTGCAAAGAAATTTTAAACCGATGCGGGGGTAAAATATTTGTTACGAGCGAATTGGGAAAAGGTTCTATTTTTGTAGTACAATTATAAAAAACAGTAGTTGGCGGATATACTGGTGAAATATTTTCCAATCAGATCAAAGAACTTTGTAATGTAGAGGTAGAAGTAGTAAAATGAAATGCGTTATACAAATTTGAAGCCTTTCCAAAAAGATGGATTATGGAACGTTCATTTGTTTGGATAGAAAAGGATTGTCATTTTTGGAAAAACTGTGAACAAAAAACTCTCTATTAGGTAAAGATACTCATCTTTATTGCACAAAAACAACAATTAGAAAAATAGTGCATTTTTGAAAAAGCACGGAATCGAATCAGCTTTTTAGCGTATTCTGGTTCCGTGCTTTTATTTTTTGATATTAATCATTTTTTGTAATTGCAAGATGCTCTCTATGTAACTCTTCATAAAGCTGCAATACATTCCAATGCCGATTGGTTGATGTGAGAACAGCCTTGTAGGTAATTGATACATTCTCTGTCCGCAGCTTTTCTAACAGCTGGTCAGTATGTCGTTCTTTTACATCACAAAGAATTAGTAAGCTGCCTTCCAGCGGTGCACCCGTATAGATTTTATCTGCGGTATCATCTGAAAATCCGGCAAGATGTCCGATGCTCTTCATATAATCACAAATAGGAACGGAAACTGTTCGCAAGTGCAGACGTTGTGCGATTTTTAATACAGGTTCTTCTGGCGTAATCTGAAATAAAAGTAACTTTTCCAAAATTCAAAATCCTTTCTTTTTTAATTGTGCATTCTGTCTGCAACCAATTGCAGTGTTGGATGCAGTCCAGCGGATTGTTCAGCGTAGCATTGTAATACTGCTACCGCATCTTCTACTGTAATTTCATTGTCACCATCGAAATCTGCCGCTGTTTTTTGAATGGTAGCGGAGAATGTGGGGGAAAGATCAGCAGCTTTCTGGGCATAATAGGTCAAAATTTGTACGGCATCTTCTACCATTAACAATCCATCTCCGTCTACATCTCCAACATTGCGTTTTGCATCTGGAATGGTTGTTGTCAAAATTGGATCTGTTGTTATAAGAGGTGTAGTTGTTTCTATCGTTGTTGTTGTGGTTTCCGTTGTAACTGTAGTAGTTGTCGTGCTGATTGTTGTTTCTGTTGCCTTTTTTGCTTTGAAGTAATCCGCAAGCACTGCCGCTTCTTCTTTTGCGAGTTTTCTCAAATTACTGTCCTGCATCAGCCAGACGGTTGCACGATAGTTTGTATGGAATGAATGCTCCATCAGCACACCAGGTGTGCCAACATAGCGTGCACCACACAGAACACCATACCACTCATCGTCATGTACACCGTTTCCGTCTCTGTCATTGTCAGAAAGCCGCTGCCAGATAATGCCTGCCTGCTGCGTTCCCATCACTTTTGTTACAGTGTCCGTCAAAATTTGACCCACCTCACGGCTGGTATCATCAATGGTAGTCCAGTCCAGATTTTGATAGCAAATTGCCACTGGATAATCAATGGATGAATAGCTTGCTGCATTGCTGTGAACAGAAAGGAAAAAATCATATCCGGCAGACATGTGTCCTCTTGGTTGTAAATCTGGGTCGTCTTGAAGCGAGGCTTTTGTTAAATCTGCCTGTACACCAAGGGCTTCCAGTTCTTCTTTCAGATAGTTAGAAAGCGTCCACGTCATGACACTTTCATAATAGCCGCTGACAACCGTAGAGGGATTGTAATAACCGGCATGTCCGGGGTCAATCATAATTTTTACAATCTGTGGATTTTCCTCTTCCGCTCCCACAATTGGCATATATGCGGTATCGTAAGCAGATTCCGTTGAGCCATAATCTTCTAAACTGGAATCTGTTTGCTCCAGATAAGCCATCCATTCTGTTGGGGTTCGATTTGCATCTTCAGCAAAAACAGAATAAGGCTGACAGCAAAGCAAAGCAGCTGTGAAAAGGGCAGGAATGGTGTTTTTTTTCATGGAATGCAATCCTTTCAGTTGATTTTAGTTTTATTTTCCATTCGTTTTTTTGAAAAAACAGAAAACAATAATGATAGGGGATCTCCTATCGGAATTTCTTTTAGTATAGCAGATTTTAGTGAAATTGTAAAGTATATTTCTGGTTTTTTTGAAAAGTGTGGAATAAAAAGGATTTTTCCAACAGTGCTTTTTTATAGAAAAAGGAAAAAGAACTTTAAAAACAAGGAAAAAAAGATGAAAAGATAAAAAGATAAAAAAACACAAAAAATCAATGGAAATCCACTGTTTTTTATGCTATACTGCTAATAGACGTGCACTTTTTATGGAATTCGGCAGGTTTAATGGAATCATACCGGAAAGCAGTAAAAATGCATGGAATTGAAGTGGATTGTATTTTTGAAGGAGGCTTTTACATGAGAAAAGTACAACTGACAGAAACGGTTTTGCGAGATGCGAATCAATCCCTGATGGCGACCCGTCTTCCCTATGCAGATTATGCAGATATTCTGCCGGTGATGGATCAAGCAGGGTATTATTCCATTGAATGCTGGGGCGGAGCCACATTTGACTCTTGTCTGCGGTATTTGCACGAAGACCCGTGGGAACGACTGCGAAAGCTGCGGAAAAATTTGCCGCATAACAAGCTGCAAATGCTTCTGCGTGGACAGAACTTGCTGGGATACAAACACTATCATGACGATGTTGTGGAGAAGTTTATTGCACTTTCCATTAAAAATGGCATTGATGTGATTCGTATTTTTGATGCACTGAATGATTTCCGAAATCTGGAGACGGCACTCAATGCCACGATGAAGTATGCAACACCGAATACAATTGCATCCGGCTGTATTTCCTATACGCAAAGCCCAGTGCACACAGTAGATAAGTATATTCAAATGTGCAAAGAACTGAAACAGATGGGCTTTCAGACGATTTGTCTGAAAGATATGGCAGGGACAATGACGCCATATGAGGCAGAGCATTTGATTAAGGGTATTAAAGATGCTGTTGGGGACATGCCATTGATTCTGCATACGCATAGTACAACAGGTATGGCATATATGACATTAACGAAGGCAATTGAATCTGGCATTGATGTGATTGATACTGCTACGTCCTGTTTCTCTGGTGGTACGTCACAGCCGGCAACAGAAACCATGTTCTATGCCTTGCAGCAGTATGGGATTGAAACCGGTTTGAATGAAGAACTGATCAATCAGGTAAACGATTATTTCAAGCCAATCAAACAAAAGTATGTGGACAACGGTATGATTAATCCAAAGAGCCTTTCGACTGATGCACAGGCATTGGTTTATAAAGTGCCAGGTGGTATGCTTTCCAATATGATTGCAAACCTGACCGACATGAAGGCAATGGATAAATTTGAACAGGCACTGGCAGAAATTCCAGCAGTCCGCAAGGATTTGGGGTATCCGCCGCTGGTAACACCGTTGTCTCAGATGGTAGGCAATCAGGCAGTGACCAATGTGCTGTTGGGAGAGCGTTATAAGCAGATTTCCAAAGAAGTTAAAAACTATATTAAGGGCGAGTACGGCATTGCACCAGCACCGGTTGCACCAGAACTGATAGAAAAAGTGCTGGGCGAGAATGGAAAGCCAGTGGATTGTCGGATAGAAGACCAGAATCGCACTGGTATTGAATTTCAGGAAGCAGCTGAAGCGTTGGGTGACTTGGCACGGTCGGAAGAGGACATCATGAGTTATATTTGCTATCCAAATCAGACGCTCCAGTTCCTGAAAGATCGCAAGGCACAGGAAGAAAATGAAGCAGTCTATACAATCGAAGAACTGTAAGGAGGCGGTACAGTATGGAAAATATGGTTTCGCTGGCAACAAAAATGGGCATTGGCGAAGCAGGTGTAACCGCAGTTTTTGGTTATCTGGTGGTGTTTACCGGATTGGCATTGCTGATGTGTGTGATTTATATCATCGGTGCAATTTTTCAGGCAAATGCAAGAAAAAAAGAAGCTGCTGTTGTTGCAGTACAGGAAGCAGCCCCTGCACCAAAACCCATTGTACCCGAAAAGCCGGTTGCACCGGGTTCTGCTGGTCATGTAAAGCGGTTTGATGTTCCAGATAAGGAGGCTGCTATGGTCATGGCAGTCGTTGCCTATCAGATGAAAAAGCCCCTGAACGAACTGCGGTTCATTTCTATCAAGGAGGTCAAGGAAGATGAAGTATAAAGTAACACTCAATGGAAAGACATATGAAGTAGAGGTAGAAGTGGGAAAGGTTGTACTGCTGGACGAGTATGAAGCCTGTGCACCTGCTCCGGCAGAACCGGCAGCAGCGGTCGCAGCTCCCACCACGACTGCTGCACCAGCAGCTGCACCGGCTCCGGTTACGCTGTCAGCCGGAGAACCAGTCAATGCACCGATGCCGGGAAATATTCTGCGGATTGATGTCAAGGAAGGCGATAAAGTGAAAGCAGGACAGACACTGTTGATTCTGGAAGCCATGAAAATGGAAAATGAAATTGCATCCCCAAAGGATGGTACGGTTGTGCAGATTGTCACATCAAAGGGAGCGGTTGTAGAAACTGGAACACCGCTGGTCGTACTGGCATAAGGAGGGACGCACATGAATATTCTGGAAACCCTGCAACGATTGCTGATGGACTCCGGATTTGTCGGCTTTTTTATGGACGGCGGCTGGAAAAATCTGATTATGATTGCAATTTCATGCCTACTGCTGTATCTTGGTATTGTGAAAAAATTTGAACCGCTGTTGTTGGTCGGAATTGCCTTTGGTTGTTTGCTGGTCAATGTTTCAAATTTTTATGTAGATGGTGCCAGCTCGGCAAATGCTCTGTATCATCCAGAGCTTTGGAGTGCATTTCTGGATGAAAGCAGCCAGTACTATCACAGCTATGGGCATATCATGGCAAATGGCGGTTTGCTGGATATTTTGTACATTGGTGTAAAGACTGGTTTGTATCCATCATTAATTTTCCTTGGCATTGGTGCCATGACAGATTTTGGGCCACTGCTATCCAATCCGAAGAGTCTGCTGTTAGGAGCGGCTGCACAGATGGGTGTGTTCCTTGCCTTCTTTGGTGCTACCTTATTGGGCTTTAACGGCAATGAAGCAGCTTCTATTGGTATCATTGGTGGTGCAGACGGACCAACTGCCATCTTTTTAACCAGTAAGCTTGCACCAAATCTGTTGGGACCGATTGCAATTGCGGCTTATTCCTATATGGCATTGATTCCAATGATTCAGCCGCCACTGATGCGATTGCTGACCACGAAAAAAGAACGGGAAGTGAAAATGGAACAGAAACGAGCTGTTTCTAAGACAGAAAAAATCATTTTCCCGATTGTTGTCAGCCTGTTTGTGATTCTGTTACTGCCTTCTACTGCACCATTGATTGGTTGTCTGATGTTAGGAAATCTCTGGAGAGAATGTGGTGTCACGGCAAGATTGTCTGATACGGTACAGAATGCATTGATGAACATTGTGACTGTCTTCCTTGGAATTTCTGTGGGTGCTACAACAGTTGCCTCCTCTTTCCTATCTCTGAGAACCCTGTATATTGTTGGTTTGGGACTACTGGCATTCTGCTTCTCTACGGTCGGTGGTTTGTTGGTCGGCAAGCTAATGTATAAACTGTCCGGTGGAAAGATCAATCCGCTGATTGGTTCTGCTGGTGTGTCTGCCGTACCGATGGCAGCTCGTGTATCACAAACAGAAGGACAAAAAGCCAATCCGAGTAATTTCCTGCTGATGCATGCTATGGGACCAAACGTTGCTGGTGTGATTGGTTCTGCCATTGCAGCCGGATTCCTGCTTGCAGTATTCGGATAAGTTGTATAGGAACTAATTTTTCTTGTGAATGTATCTGTATGAAATTGAAAAAATAAAAAGCAATTCCCCGACAATTTTCTGGATTTTGTCGGGGAATTGTTGTAGAATCGACGAAATGATAGAAAAAGAGAATTTATTTTTGGATTTCCCCAATTTGAGAAAAAAGAGATTGACATTTTTTAAAAAATGTGGTATACTATTTGCAAGCAAAATCAATTTGTATGCTGCACCGTTGGAGGTGGGATATGTTTCAAGATCGACTACAAAAGTTACGGGAAGAACGTGGTTACAGCGTGAAAGAAGTTGCTGCAGCGTTAAATCTTCCCTATACCACATATAACAATTATGAAAAGAATACGAGAGAACCAAACGGTGAAATCCTTTGCCGGATTGCTGCTTTTTTTTCTGTCAGTCTGGATTATTTGCTGGGCATGACGAATGCAGCACAGAACCATACACAATCACCGGAAATGCAGGCGGTTTGCACCAAACTGAAAGAATTGGATGCACATGGCAAACGTCTGGTTTCCTTGGTGCTGGAAGAGGAATATATCCGCTGTCGGGCTTTGCAGCAAGAGCAGAGAAAACCCATGCGGATGATTCGCAGCAGCTTGTATCGAGTTTCCGCTGGTACAGGAATCTTTTTGGATGATGATACAGCATGGGAAGAGATTCAGGTGCCGGATACACCAGAAGCAAGAAAAGCCGATTTTGCTCTCCGAATTTCCGGCGACAGCATGGAACCGATTTATCATGATGGGGATATTGTGCTGGTGGAACAGACAGAAGTGCTGCATGTAGGAGAAATCGGAATTTTTTTCGTAAATGGAAATGGCTATATTAAAAAATTCGGCGGCGATCGTCTGATTTCTTTGAATGATGCCTATGAGGATATTTATTTGACGGAGCAGGCACGCTGCTTTGGAAGGGTGCTTGGCAGAGCATAATATACTGTCCTCTATTGCAAACAACGGTGTTGTTTGCAGTGCCGCTAAAAGCG
>JAEDGE010000089.1 GCA_016297675.1 Oscillospiraceae bacterium | reverse complement strand
CTTTTAGCGGCATTGCAAACAACAGTGTTGTTTGCAATAGAGGACAGTATATCAAACTCCCATTCAATAGAGTCTGTATACAGAAAGGAACCATTTTTATGAGTGGAAGAACCAAAGAAGAAACCAATGGTGTCACCTTGCTGGGGAATCAGCATACAGCGTATCCCAGCGACTATGCACCGCAAATGCTGGAAACTTTTGTGAATAAGCATCCGGATCGAGATTACTTTGTCAAGTTTAACTGTCCGGAATTTACCAGTCTCTGCCCGATTACCGGACAGCCGGACTTTGCGACCATCTATATTTCCTATGTACCGGATCAAATCATGGTGGAAAGCAAGTCGCTGAAACTGTATCTGTTCAGTTTCCGAAATCACGGCGATTTCCATGAGGACTGTGTGAATATTATCATGAATGACCTGATTGACCTGATGCATCCACGCTACATTGAAGTATGGGGAAAGTTCCTGCCAAGAGGGGGGATCTCCATTGACCCATACTGTAATTATGGAATGCCCAATACCAAGTGGGAGCAGGTTGCATGGGAACGGCTGACGCATCATGACCTGTATCCGGAGACGGTCAACAATCGATAAGATTGGATTTGTTGCAGCAGAACGCACAAGTGTACGGTCGATGCATACAACTTTAGACTTTTTTTCTTTAAGTACAGTGTGTAAACATCACGTTATTTTAATCTTTTTTGTTTGAAATTCGTTTGTTTTTCATCTGAAAACATGAAAAAGAAAGAAAAAGAAGAAAAAACTTATTTTTTTTAGGAAAAAACCGAATTTTACTATTGACAAATCGAATAAAATCCGGTATAATGAATACAGTTCATTCGCACAGGCGAAAAGATAAAAAGAAAATGAGAAGAGCAATGACGCTCGTAGGGACGTGGAAGTGTACCATGTCTTTACGAGCGTTTTTTGTTTTTTCGTCTGCTACGGGAAAAAACGATAAGGAGCAAAGGCTTATGGATAACTATAGAGAACAGGCACCATTTCCGGCACAGGGGTTATATGACCCAAGATTTGAACATGAAAACTGCGGCATCGGAGCTGTAGTCAACATGAAAGGGGAAACGGATCGCAGCGTTGTGGATAACGCATTGCGGATTGTGGAAACGCTGGAACACAGAGCCGGTAAAGATGCAGAAGGGAAGACCGGTGACGGTGTGGGCATCCTGCTGCAAATTTCACATACCTATTTTTCTAAGGTTGCAAAAGAATTAAATATCCAGATTGGTGGAAAGCGGGAATACGGTATTGCGATGTTTTTCTTTCCGCAGACAAAGGAAAAATATGAGAAAGCAATGAAAACCTTTGAACAGGTGCTGAAAGAAGAGAAACTGGAGTTCCTCGGCTGGAGAGAAGTACCGGTGAATCCGTCTGTACTGGGCTCTAAGGCACTGGAAAGCATGCCGCACATCATGCAGGCATTTATTAAGAAGCCGAAGGATTGCGAAAAGGGAATTGCCTTTGACCGGAAGCTGTATGTTGCAAGAATGGTATTTGAAAAGCGGGAAACAGAAACCTATGTGGTTTCCTGTTCCAGCCGTACCATTGTTTATAAGGGAATGTTTTTGGTGAAGCAGCTGCGTCTATTCTATGAGGATTTGAATAGTCCGGATTATCATTCTGCAATTGGTATTGTACACTCCCGTTTCAGTACGAACACCAATCCGAGCTGGCAGCGTTCTCATCCGAACCGCATGATGGTACACAACGGCGAAATCAATACCATTACTGGTAACGTAGATAAAATGCTCAGTCGGGAAAGCATTCTGAAAAGTGATGTGTTGGGCGATCGGATGAAGGATATTGTGCCGATGCTGGATGTCAAAGGCTCTGACTCTGCACGGCTGGATAATACACTGGAATTTATGATGATGTCTGGTATGGATTTGCCACTGGCAGTTATGGCAACCATTCCGGAACCATGGCAGCATATCCCGACAATGAGTCGGGAAAAGAAAGCCTTCTATCAATACTATGCAACCATGATGGAACCGTGGGACGGTCCTGCTTCCATCATTTTCACCGATGGCGATATTATGGGTGCAGTACTGGACAGAAATGGTCTGCGTCCATCTCGTTATTATGTGACAGATGACGGCAACGGCAACCGCTATCTGATTCTCTCTTCCGAAGTCGGAGCATTGGATATTCCGTCTGATGTGATTGTGAAGAAAGAACGGCTGCATCCGGGAAAAATGCTGCTGGTGGATACGGTCAAGGGAGAACTGATTGAAGATGAAACCCTGAAAAATGACTATGCAAAGCGGCAGCCATATGGCGAATGGTTGGATCACAACCTGTATCCCTTAGTAGAGCTGAAGATTCCGAATAAGCGTCCCTGCCGGTATCACGGTGCAGAACTGAAACGGTTGCAGCGTGCATTTGGCTACACCTATGAAACCATGTACAGCATGATGATTCCGATGGCATTGAATGGTGGCGAACCGACTGCAGCAATGGGTGTCGATGTACCGATTCCGCCGCTTTCCAAGAAAAATCCGCCGCTGTTCGATTATTTCAAGCAGCTGTTTGCCCAGGTTACCAATCCGCCGATTGACTCCATTCGGGAATCCGTTATCACAGATACAACGGTTTACTTAGGAGCTGCCGGAAATCTGCTCAAGGAAGAGGAACGGAACTGTCGGGTATTGAAGGTAGAAAATCCAGTTCTGACCAGTCTGGATTTGATGAAAATTCGGGGAGCCAATATCGAAGGCTTACAGACGGCAGATATCTCCATGCTGTACACCAAGGACGTTACGCTTGCGGATGCGATTTCCAATCTGTATGCACAGGCAGATGCCGCACACGATGCTGGTGCAGCCATCCTGATTTTGACAGACCGTGGTGTGGATAAAGATCACCTTGCCATTCCGTCTCTGTTGGCAGTCGCAGCACTGGAAACCTATCTGGTTCGTACCAGAAAGAATACTGCTGTTTCGATTATTGTGGAAACCGCAGAACCGACAGAAGTCCATCATTTTGCAACGCTGCTGGGCTTTGGTGCCAGTGCGGTCAATCCGTATTTGGCTTTGGATACCTTGTACGAAATGACGAATACCGGGGAACTGGATAAGGATTATTCTCAGGCAAGCAAGGCATATATCCATGCAGTGGTAACTGGGATTGTCAAGATTGCTTCTAAGATGGGAATTTCTACGATTCAGTCCTATCAGGGTTCTAAAATTTTTGAAGCACTGGGCATTGCAAAATCTGTCTGCGATGAATTCTTCCCGGATACGGTCAGCCGAGTGGGCGGTATTGATTTGAATGACATCAGCAATCGTTCGATTGCACTGCATGATGCAGCCTTTGACCCGAACGGTCTGATGACAGAAGACGAAGTACGGAGCGTTGGTACGCACAAGGCAAGAAGCAATCAGGAAGAGCATTTGTATAATCCGGAAACCATTCATCTGTTACAGCAAGCAACTTGGCGGGATGATTACAATCTGTTCAAGCAGTATACAGCATGTCTGGATGCAGAAAACAAGCATGTTACACTGCGGAGTACATTGGAGCTTCAGTTTGCAGAAGACGGCGGCATTCCGCTGGAAGAAGTCGAGAGTGTGGAAAGCATCATGCGGCGGTTTAAAACTGGTGCAATGTCCTATGGTTCGATTTCGCAGGAAGCCCATGAGTGTATGGCAATGGCAATGAACCGCATCGGCGGCAAATCTAACAGCGGTGAGGGCGGCGAAGACTTAGAGCGAATTGTGACTTCCGGCAGTGCAGTAGATAAATGTTCTGCGATCAAGCAGGTCGCATCCGGACGGTTCGGCGTAACTTCAAAATATCTGACCTCTGCGAAGGAAATTCAGATTAAGATGGCACAGGGTGCAAAGCCGGGCGAAGGCGGTCACCTGCCGGCAAAGAAAGTGTATCCGTGGATTGCCAAGACCAGACATTCCACACCGGGTGTGGCATTGATTTCTCCGCCGCCGCACCACGATATTTACTCCATTGAGGATTTGGCACAGCTGATTTATGATTTGAAGAATGCCAATAAACGGGCAAGAATTTCTGTAAAGCTGGTATCGGAAGCTGGTGTTGGTACGATTGCAGCCGGTGTTGCCAAGGCAGGTGCCGGTGTTATCCTGATTTCCGGTTATGACGGCGGTACTGGTGCAGCTCCGAGCAGTTCCATTCACAATGCTGGTCTGCCATGGGAACTGGGCTTAGCAGAAACCCATCAGACCTTGATTATGAATGGTCTGCGGTCGAAGGTGGTCATTGAAACAGACGGCAAGATGATGACTGGTCGGGATGTCATCATTGCAGCCATGCTGGGTGCAGAGGAGTACGGTTTTGCTACGGCTCCGCTGGTAACAATGGGCTGCGTCATGATGCGTGTCTGCAATCTGGACACCTGTCCGGCAGGTGTGGCAACACAGAATCCAGAACTGCGGAAACGGTTCAAGGGTAAACCGGAATATGTCATCAATTTCATGCGGTTTATTGCACAGGAAATGCGGGAGTACATGGCAAAACTCGGCATCCGGACAATGGATGAACTGATTGGTCGTTCTGACCTGCTGAAGCAGAGAACCTTCTCCGATGGTACAAGAGAAAGCAAAATTGATATGTCTGCCATCCTTTCCAATCCGTATGCCGGAAAGAAGAGTGTACCGCAGCACTTCCATCCAAAGGATGTGTTTGATTTCAAGCTGTCAGAAACCATTGATGAAACGACCATCATTCCGGCAATGAAAGACGCACTGGCAAAGAAGCAGAAAAAAACGATGAAACTCAATGTCAGCAACTTAAACCGGACACTCGGAACGCTGTTCGGTGCAGAAATTACAAGAAAGTATTACAATACACTGGAAGAAGATATGTTCACCTTGCAGTGCAAAGGCTCCGGCGGACAGAGTTTTGGTGCATTCATTCCAAAAGGGTTGACCTTGGAACTGGAGGGCGACAGCAACGACTACTTCGGCAAGGGACTTTCTGGTGGTACGTTAGTCGTATATCCGCCGAAGGATGCAAGATTCAAGGCAGATGAAAATATTATCATTGGCAATGTGGCATTGTTTGGTGCAACCAGCGGTAAGGCATTTATTGCCGGTGTTGCTGGAGAGCGGTTCTGCGTGCGGAACTCTGGTGCGACCGTTGTCGTAGAGGGTGTAGGCGACCACGGCTGTGAGTACATGACTGGTGGCTGTGCCGTCATTCTGGGCAAGACCAGCAAGAACTTTGCAGCCGGTATGAGCGGCGGTATTGCCTATGTACTGGACGAAGAAAGCGATTTGTATACCAAGCTGAACAAGGCACTCGTTGGCTTCAGTAAGGTGACCCATCCGGAGGATATTGCACAGCTGAAAGATCTGATTACAGAGCATGTGGCACGGACACATTCCGCAAGAGGACAGGAAATTCTGGATCAGTTTGATGTATATCTGCCGAAGTTTAAGAAGATTGTACCGCACGATTATGCAAAGATGCTCCGCTCCATCCGGCAGTTTATGGATCAGGGACTGCCGCAGGAAGAAGCAAAGATCGAAGCATTCTATGTCAATACAAAGTGAGCAGGAGGGCGTATCATGGGAAAAGCAACGGGATTTCTGGAATATGAGCGGGTGGAGAATCCGGGGCAGGAGCCGCTCGAACGCATTAAGACGTATCGGGAGTTTCACACACCGCTGGATCTGGAAGAACGGCAGAAGCAGGGTGCACGCTGTATGGATTGCGGCGTTCCCTTCTGCCAGAACGGCAAGCCGATTATGGGCATGGTGTCCGGTTGTCCGCTGAACAATCTCTGTCCAGAGTGGAATGAATTGGTCTATAAAGGCAGAATGGAAGATGCAGCCAGACGGCTGCTGCTGACAAACTGTTTTCCGGAGTTTACCTCAAGAGTCTGTCCGGCACTTTGTGAAAAGGCATGCACCTGTGGTCTGTACGGCGATCCGGTTACCGTCAAAGAAAATGAGTATGCTATCATTGAATCCGCCTATGAAAGCGGTTTTATGAAGCCGAGAATTCCGAAGGTCAGAACTGGAAAGAAAGTTGCCGTCATTGGATCCGGTCCGTCTGGTCTGGCAGCTGCTTTACAACTGAATCGGCGGGGACATTCTGTCACAGTCTATGAACGAGAAGACCGTGTCGGCGGTTTGTTAATGTATGGGATTCCGAATATGAAACTGGAAAAAACAGTGATCGAACGTCGTGTTGCCTTAATGGAACAAGAGGGCGTGGTATTCAAGACGGGTGTGGATGTTGGAAGAGATGTTTCAGCAGAGCAGATTCAGGCAGAGTATGATGCTGTGATTCTGGCGTGTGGTTCTTCCAATCCAAGAAATATCAATGCACCGGGCAGAGAATCCAAAGGCATTTACTATGCAGTGGAATTTTTGAAAGCCACGACAAAGAGCCTGATCAATTCCAATCTGTCAGATGGTTACTTCATCAGTGCAAAGTATAAAAATGTCATCGTGATTGGCGGTGGGGATACAGGAAATGACTGTGTTGGTACTTCTATTCGGCATGGCTGTAAGTCCGTCATTCAGCTGGAGATGATGCCGAAACTGCCGGATCAGCGGGCAGAGAATAACCCTTGGCCGGAGTGGCCGAGAGTGTGCAAGACAGACTACGGTCAGGAAGAAGCGATTGCAGTCTTTGGACACGATCCGAGAATTTATCAGACTACCGTGAAACGCTTCCTGCCGGATGACAGCGGCCATGTCAGAGCAGTCGAAACAATTAAGCTGCAATCCGTGCGGGATGAAAAGACTGGACGGATGCGGATGGAAGAGATTCCGGGCAGCGAGCAGGTATTGCAGGCAGATTTGGTGCTGATTGCAGCTGGTTTTCTGGGGGCACAGTCCTATGTGGCAGAGGCATTCGGCGTCAATCTGAATGCGAGAACGAATGTTGCAACTGCATCGCCGGATACCTATCAGACCAATGTAGAAAAGGTATTTACTGCGGGAGATATGCACAGAGGGCAATCGTTGGTTGTCTGGGCAATTCGAGAGGGCAGAGAAGCTGCCAGAGCAGTCGATGAATATCTGATGAGTTATAGCAACCTCTAAGATAGAAAAAGTGAAAAACAGATCTCAAAACAGAGAGAGCAGTCGTTCTTCCAGAGAGGGAGACGGCTGCTTTTTCTTTGTAGAAAACAAATAAGGACAAGTGTTATCCGCTAAACGGCGGACAATTGCAGTCTATTTCCACAAAAAAATGAAAACAGGACTGGAAAATCGTTTGAAACTGTGGTATAATCAAGAGAAAGGAGGATTTTTTTATGACAAAACAAGAAACGGCATTGCGTGCCTGCGAGGTATTAGAGGAACAATATCCAGAATCTGTTTGTGCACTGCAATATGAAAAACCATATGAATTGCTGATTTCTGTGCGGCTTTCTGCACAATGTACCGATGCACGGGTGAATATTGTCACCAAAACACTGTTTCAGCAGTACCCAACTTTGGAATCCTTTGCAAACGCCAATCTGGAAGAACTGGAGCAGGCAGTTAAACCCTGCGGCTTCTACCATACCAAAGCGAAAAGCATCAAGGAAATGGCGATTCGTTTGCTTACGGTTTATAACGGTATCATTCCGGATACAATGGAGGAGTTATTGACCTTGCCGGGTGTTGGACGGAAAACTGCAAATTTAATTTTGGGGGACGTGTACGGGCAGCCAGCCATTGTCACAGATACGCATTTTATTCGGATTATGGGAAGGCTGGGCTTGACAAAGCACAAAGAACCGGAGAAAGTGGAGCGAGATTTGCGTCCTCTGATTCCACCGGAACGGTCTTCTGACTTTTGTCACCGTGTCGTGCAGTTCGGTCGGGATATCTGTCGGGCAAGAAAACCACTTTGTGAGAAATGTCCGATGGCAGACTTCTGTCCTTCTGTTCAGATACAGAAATCCAGCGGAAAAGATTGAAATTTGGTGCCCATAATGTGAAATGACACGGAAATCAATTTTTAAATAATGGTGTAAATTCTACGCCGCAGGCGACTGCGGTCAAGCTGGCTCAGCTTGGCGAGGGGGATGCAAGGGGGGCAAGCTGCCACCCTTGCAAAGCAAACGAGTTGAAATCGGTAAGCAAA
>JAEDGE010000088.1 GCA_016297675.1 Oscillospiraceae bacterium | reverse complement strand
ACGAAAACCCGTATCAAACCAGTTTCAGAAAGGACGATGATACCAAATGTTGACGAAAGAAACCATTTTGAAGAGACCGGAGATTCAGCAGCTTTTGCAGAATTACAGACAGAATATCGAAAGTTCAGAGCGGCTGGCGTTGCAGCACAGAGACAATTATCAGATTGACCCAGCTTTTTATGACCAGTATGATGTCAAATGCGGCTTACGGAATGCAGATGGAAAAGGTGTCCTTGCAGGATTGACGGGGATTAGCACGGTACGAGCCACTAAAATGGAAAATGGGGTGAGCGTACCGGCAGAAGGGGAATTATTTTATCGGGGGTATTCGATTTTTGATTTGGTCAGTGGTTTTATTCAGCAGGATCGGTTCGGGTTTGAGGAGATTGTGTATCTGCTGCTGACCGGCGATCTGCCGACACAGGAGGAACTGACTGATTTTCACAAACTGCTTGCAGATTATCAGATTTTACCGGATCATTTTAAAAGTAGTGTCATCATGCATCTGCCCAGTGATAACATTATGAATGGCATAGAAAAATGTGTACTGGCATTGCATTCCACAGACCCGAAACCGGATGATATCAGCATTCCGAATGTGATGCGGCAATGTCTGGAACTGATTGCACGGTTTCCCTCTTTGGCGGTGTACAATTACCAGATGACGCAGTATTTCCACAATGGCAGCAGTATGGTACTGCACAAGCCGGACAAAACGAAAACGATTGCAGAAAACCTGCTGGCAATGATGCGGGATGACGGGCAATATACGAAGCTGGAAGCACGACTTTTGGATTTGGCATTGGTGCTGCATGCAGAGCATGGCGGCGGGAATAACTCCACGTTTACGATGCATGTCGTAACCTCTTCCGGTACGGATACCTATTCGGCAATTTCGGCGTCGCTTGGTTCTCTGAAAGGTCCGAAGCATGGCGGAGCAAACCTGAAGGTGATGGAGATGTTCCGAGACTTGAAGGCACATGTGACGAACTGGAATGATCGGGATGCCATCCGGAACTATCTGACCAGTCTGCTGAATCGGGAAGGATTTGACCGCAGTGGTTTGATTTATGGCTTGGGGCATGCGGTGTATACGGTTTCCGACCCAAGAGCGAAAATTTTAAAGAAGTTTGCGGAAATGCTTTCTGACGAAAAAAATATGCACGATGAATTTCATCTGTATGAAACTGTGGAGGAGATTGCGACAGAGCTGTTGTTAGAGCGGCGGAAGACAACCAAGGGTGTCTGTGCGAATGTAGATTTTTACAGTGGGTTTGTTTATCAGATGTTAGGCATTCCGATGGAATTGTACACACCGATTTTTGCGATTGCGAGAGTGGCAGGGTGGTCAGCACATCGGATAGAAGAGCTGACGAATTCCAATAAGATTATTCGTCCGGCATATCAGCCGATAGGAGTCGAAAAGCAGTATGTACCGTTGCAGGAGCGTGTAAAACGGATATAATTTTATTAGGATAGCAAACAAAAATGCAATGGAGTATCTGTCCCCATTGCATTTTTTCTGTATTAACGTGCGTTCGAGGAACAAGTTTGATCCGCCGAATGGCGAACTGGGGTCGAGCTGGCTCAGCTCGGCGAGGAGTGCAGAGGGCAAGCTGCCCTCTGCAAAACATTGCAAATTTGAACAAGGTAAGCGGATGAGAAACAAGCAATCCGATGTCCGCCATCTAAAAAAACAAAAACGGTATGCAATACAAAAAATTAGTGCAGTCAGGCTGCAAATTGAGATACAGGACAGGGCGGACAGCGGTCACAGGCAGACAGCGTAGCGATTCTGCCGGACGGTTCAGACAAGGTTTCCCTAAGAAATCGGAAAATGGATTTGTGTATCATCCGATGAGGATAGCAAACAAAAAATGCAATGGAGTATCTGTCCCCATTGCATTTTTCTATAGAATACCGATTTGTTACGCTTCCTTTGGCTCTTCCGCAGTGGTTTTTTCCAAGTCACTGTCCACTGTCCGCACAGCGAACATGGCTGCATAAGAGTATGGCGGCAGTACCAGCTTGTCCTCTTCGCAGATTCCCGCTGCCACATTGCTCAGAGCGTATTTGTGCAGTGCTGCATCGTTCAAATCAAAGTGATTGGTTTTGTCGCTCCGGTTCAGAACAATGACGACACTTTCTCCCGTGCTGCGGTGGAAACGAGAGAATGCCAGTAGTTCCTGTTCCGTCAGCAGAAATTCCATTTCTCCATCCACAAAAACAGAACTGCTCTTTCGCAGAATCCCAAGCTGTTTGGTATACTCCAGCAAATCCGTGTCCTCGTTGCCCCACGGGAAACAACGGCGGTTGAACGGGTCTTTCCAGCCCTGCAAACCCACTTCATCCCCATAATAAATGCTTGGGACACCCGGCAGGAAGAATTGCAGCACCATTGCTGCCTTGAGCAGCTGTTTGCCATGGTTGTATTCTGCTTCAGACAGCCAGTTTTCTGCCATCCAGTCCTTGGACTTGTCATCGCAGTTCTGACCGCCGAACCGGTTGATGGCACGTTCAATATCGTGTGTGGAAACAAAGTTCATCAGAACATCCACGGTCTGCTTCGGGTAGTTTTCCAGAATGCCCATAATCCAGTCCTTGAAATGGTTTGCATCCATGCCTTTAATATAGTGGATAATGGCTTCACGGAACGGGTAATTCATGACGCTGTCCAGCTGGTCGCCCAGCAGATACCGCCGCTTGACTCCATAGCTCTCCTTGTTGGAGGCATCTTCCCAAACTTCGCCAATGACGATTTTTTCCTTGCCGTGTTTCTTGACACATTTCCGCAGGGCATCCAAAAAGCCATCCGGCAGCTCGTCCGCAACGTCCAGACGATAACCGGCAGCCCCCAGCGAAATCCAGTCATCCAGTACGCCGCCATCTCCGCAGATATAGTTCAGATAATCCGGATTGCACTCGTTGACATTCGGCAGGGTATCAATGCCCCACCATGCTTCGTACTGTTTGTCCCCAAAGAAGGAATACCAGCTATAATATGGGCTTTCTGTAGATTGCCATGCCCCAACGGTATCATAGCGTCCGAACTTGTTGAAATAAATGCTGTCTGCCCCTGTGTGGGAGAAGACTCCATCCAGAATGACGGAAATGCCGTGCTTTGCGGCATCTTCACAGAGTGTCTGGAAGTCCTCGTTCGTGCCAAGCAGTGGGTCTACATTGCGATAGTTAGCGGTATTATACCGGTGGTTTTCATGGGATTCAAAGATGGGATTCAGATAGATACAGGTGACACCGAGGTTTTCCAGATAATCCAGTTTGCTGCGAATGCCCTCCAAGTCACCGCCGAAATAGTCGTTGTTCCAGACATGTCCATTGGCATCGGGCTTATAATACGGTGTACCGTTCCAATCATCCCGCATCACACGGTCAGTCGGAACATTTTCATGCGGTTTGCCGCTCTTGCAGAAGCGGTCAGGGAAAATCTGGTACATAATACCGCCTTTGAGGAAATCCGGTGTTTCATAGTGTTTAGAAAATACAGTCAGTTGATATAGTTCGCCGTGGTCAATGGCTGCTTCATGGGCATTGCCCCGCTTGATATAGTGTCGGGTGCCGTTACAGGTGTAAGCGAAGTAGTAATAGTGCACACCGGCATATTTCGGGCTGTATACAACCTGATAGCATTTTCTTCCATTCTGTTCGCCGATCGCATTCATCGGCAGAAAACGTTCTTTGAAACCTGTCCGGAAGAGTACCATCACCGGCGGAAAATCCGGTGTCACACCTTCCGGCAGAGAAATGGTAAATTCACAGTCGGAACGCCGCCGGATCGCACCGAACGGTTTCTTATACTGTAAATCCCAGCTGTCATAGATACATGGATTCAATGAGAGGACTCCTTTCCTTTGTAGCACTTTTGAAAAAAGCAGGAGAGAGTAACGTGCTCTCTCCCGCTTTTTTACAGTCACTGAAGTGGAAAAATTTACTTCACACCCCAGATTTCTCTTGCATATTCATTCACGGCACGGTCAGCAGAGAAGATACCTGCACCGGCAATATTGTTCAGAGACATCTTGGTCCACTTTTCGGTATCCCGATACAGTTCTGAGCTCTTCTTCTGGATGGCTGCATAGGAATCGAAGTCTGCCAGTACCATATACGGGTCAACATTTCTCAGGGAGTTGGCAACCTCATTGAACTGACAGCCGTTGATGCCGGCATACATCCGGTCGATACAGCTGTGAATGATCGGGTTCTGGTCGTAGTACTGACCTGGATGATAGCCACGAGCCTTGAGGGCATTCACTTCTTCGGTCTTCATACCAAAGATGAGAATGTTTTCTTCCCCGACAGCATCGCCGATTTCGATGTTTGCACCGTCCAGTGTGCCCAATGTGACAGCACCGTTCAGCATCAGCTTCATGTTTCCTGTACCGGAAGCTTCCGTACCAGCCAGCGAAATCTGCTCAGAAATATCACTTGCCGGCATCAGCAGTTCGGACAGCGTAACCTTATAATCTTCGAGGAAGTAAACGGACAGCTTTTCGGAAATTCTCGGATTCTTCCGGATTTCTTCGGACAGTGCCCAGATCATCTTGATAATCTGCTTTGCCAGATAGTAACCCGGTGCTGCCTTTGCTGCAAAGATATAGGTCTTCGGGGTGAAATCGGCATTCGGGTTGTCCAGCAGGTACTGATACTGTGCGAGGATGTTCATGACATTCAGGTGCTGCCGCTTGTATTCGTGCAGACGCTTTACCTGTACATCAAAGATGCTGTCGGTATTCAGGATGATACCGCTCTTGTTCTTTACATACTTGGCAAACCGTTCCTTGTTGTTCTTCTTGATTTTCCGCAGCTGTTCCAGAACGGTCTTATCATTTTCAAAGACTGCCAGCTTCTTCAGCTCACTGCCGTCCGTCAGGAACTTGTTGCCGATCTTTTCCCGCAGCAGGGCAGTCAAACCCGGATTGGACTGATACAGCCATCTTCTGTAGGCAATACCGTTTGTGACATTCTTGAACTTGTTCGGGGTATCCAGATATTCTTCATGGAAGACAGACTGCTTGATGATTTCTGAATGCAGCTTGGAAACGCCGTTGACGCTGTGGGAAGCCATGACGCAGAGCGTTGCCATGTGGATCTGGTTGTCCTTGATGATGGACATTCTGGTGGTCTTTGCACTGTCGTAGCCGTTGCGTTCCATCAGGCTTGCACAGTACCGGTTGTTGATTTCTACAATAATCTGGAAGATTCTCGGGATAACCTGCTTTACAAGGTTGACATCCCACTTTTCCAGAGCCTCTGCCATAACCGTGTGGTTGGTGTAAGCAAAGGTGTTGGTGACAATGTGCCATGCGTGATCCCAGGTATAGCCGCAGTCATCCAGCAGCACCCGCATCAGTTCCGGAATGGCGAGTGTCGGGTGCGTGTCGTTGATGTGGATGGCAACCTTTTCGTGCAGGTTGTCCAGTGTACCGTATACGCTCATGTGGTGGTTTACGATGTCACCAACCGCAGCAGCACATAGGAAGTACTGCTGACGCAGACGGAGAGATTTGCCCTCGAGATGGTTGTCGTTCGGATACAGTACCTTGGAAATGGCATTTGCCATGGAGTTCTGGCTCAGTGCATTTGCATAGTTGCCCTCGTTGAAGGACTGCATATCAAAGCTTGGTGCCTTTGCCTGCCACAGACGCAGGGTGGAAACGCCTTCGCTGCCGTAGCCGGAAACATACAGGTCATACGGAATGGCAAGGACAGTGTTGTAATTGTGGTGAGAGAGGTAGTGGTAGGAATCCTGCCAATATTCCTGAATCTCGCCTTCAAAGTGTACTTCAATGGCTTCATCCGGCTTCGGATCCAGCCAAACGGAACCGCCCGGCAGCCAGTTATCCGGATATTCGGTCTGCCAGCCGTCCTGCAATTCCTGCCGGAAGATGCCGTATTCGTAGCAGATGGAGTGTCCCTTTGCCGGAATGCCCTGTGTTGCCATGGCATCCAGATAGCAGGCAGCCAGTCTGCCCAGACCACCATTGCCCAGACCAGCATCCGGTTCGCATTCATAGATCTGGTCGATGTTGATGTGGAAATCATTCAGAATGGAAGTCACATCGTCTACCAGTTCCAGATTATACAGGGTGGTCTTGAGGGAACGTCCCATCAGGAATTCCATAGAAAGGTAGTATACGCTCTTGCCACCGACGGAATGGGTTTTGTTCATGAAGTGCTGCCGCATGTGCTTGAGCCGCTGCACCATCATGGCAGACAGGGTCTGATAAATCTGCTTATCAGAAGCCTCATCCGGTGATACGTTGCATTCCAGCTGCAATCTGTCGATGAACTGTTGTTTCAGTTCTTCTTTTTGCGTGAGTTGTTTTTTCTCCATAATTTTCTCCGTTCCTCGATGCATGAAAATTCATTTCTGCACTGTGCAGCAACCTACTGCACAGCGGGAGCGGCATCTGCACCGGTGATGCCGCAGATGCAATCGGGGACTTTCCCCATGATGCAACAAGCAGTCAGGATCATGCTTCTGCGACAGCAGCGGGAGAATTTGCTCCTTTTTGCCGTCGAACATGTTGTTGTTCCCCCAAAGACGGGTGGACATGGACTGCGGTTATACTAATTATACTATATTCTTAGCGTGTTTTCAATTGCTGTTTTCGCCAAACTTTTCCGACAGGAGTTGCAGAAAATACAGCATTCGGAAAAGAAAGAACAGGAAAACCGACAGATTCTTGCAAATTGTTGTTTATGATTCTCTGTACACGCTGTTCTCTATTTTAGCATCTATTTTTTTGGAATTCAATCGAATTTCTGTAAATTCTCGAAAAAGATTTCCAGTTATATAGGCGGGATTTTTCCTGCATAGACAGCGTGATTTGTCTGTTTCTGTCGAAAAAAGAGAGAACACGTTGTGAAATCGTCCAAAATCTTTGTATTTTTTCCACAAACGAGTCGCTTTTTTTGTATTTCCCACTGTACTTTCTCGATAAAGAAGGGAAAAAAGTTACGAAAAAGTCTTGCAAAACGGTTACAAGTGTGATATAATAAATGCAGTACGGTACAGAAATCAGAAAACGATTTCTGCCGTGAAACAGTCAGTTGAAAAACGGACTGTTCCTTTGTAATGCAGGCGATCGAGACGGAGAGAGACCCCGAAGCATACAGGCTGTTTCCGCCAACGGTAGGTTTTGCAGGACAATGCACCCTGTTGCAACGAATGCTGTCCTGTCTGTTTCATCGTTTTTCCCTGCATCGAATACCATTGCATTGCCGGCAGCGGCCGTTTGGAGATTCGGCTGCCGTACCAGCGATGCAGCCATAGACTGCTGTATACGCGCTTTGAAGTGAAAAAACAAAGGAGTATACGTTATGTTCAAAAAACTTTCAGCAGTCGTTTGTTCCTGTATCACAGTTCTTCTTCTGCTGTTGTCTCTCATGGGCGGTTCTGTATATGCTGCAACGGCATCCTTGGACGAGATGACATCTACTGCAATCTCCTGTATTATGTCTCATGAAGGTTCTTACGGCTCTGTTAACCGCAATGACTGCGGTGCCTGCAGCATCGGTAAGCTGCAATGGCACGCAGGACGGGCATTGAATTTGCTGAAAAGCATCTGCAACAATGCACCGGCTCTGTCACAGTCCATTCTGGGCTATACATTTTACAATGAAATCCTGACCGCTACCAACTGGGATTACAGAACATTTTCTGTTTCTGAGGGAAATGCAGTTTCTACACTGCTGACAACCGATGCCGGTGTAGCAGCACAGGATGCACTTGCTTTTTCGGATGTACAAGGGTACATCGTTTCTGGTCAGAACAAAGGGCTGACCGATGCAGGTGCGTTGGTATTGTATGCCGATATTTATAATTTCGGCTGCGGCATTGCTTCCAGAATTGCAACCCGTGCAGCTGGCTATGCCGGTTCTTACAGTGCGGTTACACTGGATCATATGTATCGTGCCGCATTGAATGACAGCTATGGTTCTAACAGTGCATTCGTACAGCGTACCAATATGGTATATCAGACCCTTCTGAACACAAGCTTTGGCGGGGATACTACAACGGTTCCGCCGACAACAGACACAACGGAAGATACCACACAGGATACAACAACTGTCGTGATC
>JAEDGE010000087.1 GCA_016297675.1 Oscillospiraceae bacterium | reverse complement strand
GACAGATGGAGCTGGGTGAACAGGCAATGCGGAATGCAAACTGCTATCAGGATGGCACTCCTACTGTTGACGAAAAGGATGGTGCTTCATTGATTAGTTACGTAATCATGTTGATTGATAAACTTCCGGAGATTGGTCAATAATAGTTGCTATTATCTGAGGAATAGTATATAAAAGGGGACGTACAGGATACCTGTACGTCCTTTTTTTTGGAAAATAGTCGCAAATATGTCTAAAAATTGCTTGACAAAAGGCGGAGAAAGTTGTATAATTGATATATACTTTATGGCATTCCACATAAGCAAATGTGCTGTGTGTGGAAAATTTGAAATTATGAAAGACAGGGGTCGATGGCAATGGCAAATATTTTTGAACGTGCAAGCCGCAGTGTGTCCGGTATGTCAAAGAATGCTTCTGAAGTCAGCAATCTGCGGAAAAAGATTGTGTATGAACGGGAGCGAATTCAGGAAGTTATGCAGGAAATTGGTGAGCTGTATTATGAGAGCCAGGAAAAGGAACTTGCAAAGCTGAAAGAACTCTGTGCGGATATTGATGACAGAAAGCGTAGAATTGAAAGCATGAGAAGTGAATTGCGGCAGATGAAAGGCAAGCGGGTTTGTCCGGGTTGCGGTATGCAGTTTGATGAAAAGTATCAGTTTGCATTCTGTGGTAAGTGCGGAACAAAGTTGGATGATCCGATCACAGATGAAGTTTAAAAAGATTGAAAAAAGGGGCTGTTGCACGATTGCAGCAGCCTTTTTTGTATTTAGATATGGTTTTCTTCTCGCTTGTGATATAAAAACATCAGGATTGCCATACTGATGATAATTCCATAACCAAGGATACTGTATCTGTCTGGTACTTGCTGAAATAGAAAAAAACCAAGCAATGCTGTGAAAATAATCTGCGTATAATCGTAAACAGAAATATCTTTCGGTGCAGCGTAGAAGTAAGCGTTGGTGACACCGAATTGTCCACCGGCAGCAGCAAGTCCAGCTCCAATGAGTGCGAAAAATTGTCCCCAACTCATTGATTCATAGTGGAATATGAGCCATGGCAATGCGACCAGACAGGAGAAGGCAGAGAAAAGGAAAATGATCCAAGATTTCGGAATGTGCCGCGTGCCAAGATAGCGAACCATAGTATAAGCAAATCCTGCTCCAAATCCACCAAGCAATCCAATACAAGAGGCGAATAGGGAAGTGTTGGAGAAAGTGGGTTTAATGATAAGGAGACTCCCAAGAAATGCACCCAATATGATGCCAGCCTGTTTCCAACTGATGCGTTCTTTTAATAGGATCCATGCCAGTAAAACAGAAAAAAACGGAGACATCTTGTTGAGCATGGAAGCGTCTGAAATAGGAAGATGATCAATGGCATAGAAATTGCAAAAGATACCAACTGTGCCCATTACAGCACGCAGCAGCAGTGCAGTACCGCTTTTTTTATCACATCGGAGTGGTTGACGTTCTTTCAAAAGCATAATCAGTGCCACCAGCAATGCAATGAAATTGCGGAAAAAACTTTTTTGAATAAATGGTAAATCTCCCGCAAGTCGTACAAATGCATTCATCCATGCAAAACTAAAAGCAGAGAAAATTAGAAAACCAATTCCTTTTGTGTGAGAAGAGAGCTGCATAAAACATTCGACCTTTCTGATCACAAGTATGAAATTATCATAGCACAAGTTGACGGATTTTGCAAGCATGGAAAAATGACAAATGTTACATTTGCTGCTTTTTGCAAAAAAGACTTGACAAACGCTATGAAATTTGATACACTGAAAGCAGATGAAAGGAAGGTGTCGTCATGCTGAGAGCCATCGGTTCCAGAAAGGATCTAAAGCAGCAGACATATTATGCGTTGGTTGCCGACCTGTTGGAAAACGAGTTTGTACAGTCTCTAAAGCAATACCGCCATCATATCAAAACAACACGATTTCAACATAGTGTAAATGTTTCTTATTACAATTACTTGATTTGTAAATTTTTCCACTGGGATGCAGTTTCTGCTGCCCGTGCCGGTTTACTGCATGATTTGTATTTTTATGAAACAGAGGACTATGACCGTGCTGAAACAAATGAATCCCATAGTGCACATCATCCCCAGGTTGCTTTGCAGAATGCAATGCAGCAATTTACTGTCAATGATGTAGAACAGGATATCATCGAAAAGCACATGTGGCCTGCAACCAGGCAGATGCCGCACTATAAAGAAAGCTATGTTATTGTCATAGTGGATAAGTATTGTGCAGCATTGGAATATGTCGCTCCTTCTCTTCGGAGTCTTTTTCGGAAAGTATTTCGGAGAAAACAGGCTGCGGCTTCTGCATAAAACAATATTTTTTCGCATAACGGGAGCGGCTGTACGCCGCTGAGAGGGTGTGCAGACATGCCGACCGGTGACCTGATTTGGATTATGCCAACGTAGGGAATGCAGAAAATGCCATGAAAATGGAAGATACAGCATACCTGCATTTTGCGGTATGCTGTTTTTTGTGCAAAGGATTGTTGAGAAAAAATAGAAAAGAAAGTGGAAAGGCGTGCAGAACTTATGCAAATAGATTCCTCTCAGCTGCGGCTTTATGCCATTACAGATTCCCGCTGGCTACATGGTAGAACTTTATATAATAGTGTAGAAGCGGCTTTACAGGGCGGTGTTACCATGCTGCAAATTCGGGAAAAGCATTGCAGTACAGTAGAATTGACAGAACTGGCGATTCCAATTGTGTCGCTTTGTCATGCATACCATGTGCCATGCATTATCAATGATGATGTACAGGCGGCAAAAGACAGTGGTGCAGACGGCGTACACGTTGGACAGACAGATGCCAGCATTGCACAGGCGAGAGCCATATTGGGAAAAGAAAAATGGATTGGCACCAGTGCACACAATGTGCAGGAGGCAATACAGGCACAGCAGGATGGGGCGGATTATATCGGAACGGGTGCGGTGTTTGGTTCTGCGACAAAGCAGGATGCGACTCCACTGCAATTGAAAACTTTGCAGGCGATTTGTCAATCCGTTACGATTCCAGTTGTCGCAATTGGTGGCATTACCGCAGAGAATACCTTGCAGTTAGCCGGTTTCGGTGGACAGGGAATTGCTGTGATCTCTGCCATTTTTGCACAAGCAGACATCACAGCGGCTGCAAAGCAGATGCGAATGCTTGCGGACACTGTCTGTGGAGGTGCAGTAAAATGATAGAACGTGTCCCCGTTTTCACGATTGCTGGCAGCGACAGCAGCGGCGGTGCTGGAATTCAAGCAGATTTAAAGACAATGACGGCACTACAGGTATACGGTATGAGTGCGATTACAGCATTGACGGCACAGAATACGATGGGGGTGCAGGGCATTTTACCAGTGCCAGCTGATTTTTTGCGGCAGCAGTTGTGTGCTGTTTGCGAGGATATTCCTCCAAAGGCAGTGAAAATCGGCATGATAGCCAGTGCAGAACAAGTACAGGTGATTTGTCATATCCTTTCGCAGTATGTGCTTTCTAATATAGTGGTTGATCCGGTTATGGTTGCAACGTCTGGAGCAACGCTCACACAGCAGGCAACTGTAGCAGCGATGCAGGAACAGCTGTTTCCGCTGGCAACGCTGCTCACCCCGAATCTTGCAGAGGCAGAGGTGCTGTTAGAAAAACCGGTGCAGACTGTTCCGGAGATGGAGCAAGCTGCAAAATGTCTATCAGAGAAATATCATACCGCTGTTCTCATAAAAGGAGGACATTTGACCGCAGATGCAGTGGATGTGTTATATGATGGAGAGCAGATATACCAGTTTAAGGGAGAACGGTTTCAGACCAAAAATACCCATGGAACGGGGTGTACCTTATCTTCTGCGATTGCTGCAAAGTTAGCAGTTGGCTGCACCTTACAGGAAAGTGTTCAACAAGCAAAAAAATATGTGGCAAATTGTATGCAAGCTGGTTTGGAGCTTGGACATGGAAATGGTCCGCTTTGTCATAATTTTATGATATAATAAATATAAATAATGGAGGCTTTATTGATGAAATCCTATCATACGCAAATGGAAGCAGCAAGAAAAAATATCATCACACCGCAAATGCAAACGGTGGCAGAGAAAGAGCATGTTGACGTGGAATGGCTGCGGCAGCGTGTTGCAGAAGGTACGATTTGTATTCCTGCGAATATTCATCACACATCACTTTCTGCGGAGGGAATCGGTAGTGGTTTGCGAACGAAAATCAATGTCAATTTGGGGGTATCCGGTGACTGCCATGATTACACAGACGAGATGAAAAAGGTGGATCTGGCGATTTCCTTTGGCTGTGAGGCAATTATGGATTTGTCCAACTATGGCAAAACGAGCACATTCCGGAAGCATCTCATTGAAAAGTCACCAGCTATGATTGGTACAGTTCCCATGTATGATGCCATCGGCTATCTGGAAAAAGATTTGAAGGAGATTACAGCACAGGATTTTCTGCGTGTCATCGAGGCACATGCCAAAGAAGGTGTGGATTTTCAGACGATTCACGCTGGTATCAACCGCCGTGCCGTGGAAGCCTTGAAACGGCAGAAACGGTTGACCAATATTGTTTCTCGGGGCGGCTCGCTGATTTTTGCATGGATGGAAATGACAGATAACGAAAATCCGTTTTATGAATATTATGATGAGGTTTTGGAAATCCTAAGGACATATGATGTTACCATTAGTCTTGGCGATGCCCTGCGTCCGGGTTCCATTGCAGATAGTACGGATGCTGGTCAAATCAGTGAACTGATTGAACTGGGAGACTTGACTCAGCGTGCGTGGGAGAAAGATGTACAGGTTATGGTAGAAGGACCAGGGCATATGGCAATGAATGAAATTGCAGCCAATATGACACTGCAAAAACGTTTGTGTCATGGTGCACCATTCTATGTGTTGGGACCTTTGGTAACAGATATTGCACCCGGCTATGACCATATCACATCTGCCATTGGCGGTGCCATTGCAGCGGCAAATGGGGCAAACTTTCTTTGTTATGTTACACCTGCAGAGCATCTTCGTCTTCCAGATCTACAGGATGTGAGAGAGGGAATTGTTGCCTCTAAGATTGCTGCACATGCTGCAGATATTGCAAATGGGATTCCATATGCAAGAGAACAGGATAACCGCATGAGTGCTGCCAGACAGAAAATCGACTGGGAGGGGATGTTTGCCTGTGCCTTGGATCCACAGAAGGCACGAGATTATTTTGAAAGCCGTCCGCCGCAGGAACGGCATACCTGTTCGATGTGTGGAAAGATGTGTGCAATGCGAACTTCCAATCGCATTTTGCAGGGAGAAGATGTCACATTCTGTGATGCGGAAATAGAGGAAAAGTAAACTGATTTTCCATTTTGCTTTGAAAATTTTTAGAAAACTACTTGACAAGTTTTGATTTTTCGGTTAAAATCTTAATTAAGAACGATTCTTGATTAAGGAGACAGTTTCATGAAGAACAGAAATACGTTGCAACGCAGACTGGTATTGGAAACTGTACGGCGTATGCGGAATCATCCCACAGCGGAAGAGATTTATCTTGCCATAGCAGCAGAAAATCCATTGATTAGCAAAGCGACCGTCTACCGGAATCTCAAGCTGCTTTCTGAACAGGGAGAAAGTTTGCGAATTCCGATTCCAGATGGAGCAGATCGATTTGATTTTAATGTTGCACCACATTATCATGTGAAGTGTCGGATCTGCAATCAGGTTTCTGATGTGGATATGCCATATCAGGCTGAACTTTATGATCAGATTGCGGATACAAAAGGATTTCGCATGGAATCTCACCAGATTCTATTTATTGGTGTGTGTCCGGAGTGTCAAAAAAAGGAAAAGGAGCAGGAAGAGGCATGAAAGAATTAAAAGGAAGTCGCACGGAAGCCAATTTAATGGCAGCGTTTGCGGGGGAATCACAGGCCAGAAATAAGTACACTTATTATGCATCCAAGGCAAAGAAGGATGGTTATGTGCAGATTGCACAGATCTTTGAGGAAACCGCAGCAAATGAAAAGGAACATGCAAAAATCTGGTTTAAGCTGCTGCATGGCGGACAGGTGCCAGAAACATTGGATAATTTGCAGGATGCTGCGGGCGGAGAACACTTTGAATGGGCGGATATGTACCGTGAGTTTGCGGAGCAGGCAACAGAAGAGGGCTTTGACCAGATTGCCTATCTGTTTCAGGAAGTGGGAAAAATTGAAAAGATGCATGAGGAACGGTTCCGCAAGTTGATTTCCAATATTGAGGGCAACTGCGTATTCTCAAAAGATGGTGATACGATTTGGGAATGTGCAAACTGCGGTCATATTCATATTGGCAAACGTGCACCGGAAATTTGTCCGGTTTGTTCTCATCCACAGGCGTATTTTCAGGTGAAAGCAGAAAATTATTAAACAAAAATGTTCCGAAGGGGAAAAGAAGCTGCCTGTCAAAATCGGGCAGCTTTTTTTCGGAGAAAAAGGGGTGTAGAAAATATTGAAACGCAATCGATATCGAGTGCGGATACGAGCAAGATTGTTGCATTATAGTATTCATATTTTATCCCATCTGCGTCTATTGGTTCGATGGTTGCTGTTATCATTGGTGACAGGTGCCATTGTTGGAGGTGTTGGAGCTGCATTTGCGTGGGGCATGACATTGGTCACTTCTCTTCGAACGCAACATTCGTGGCTTTTGTTGTTTCTGCCAGTCAGCGGTTTGGCAATTGTAGGACTTTACCGAATCTGTCACTTTGAGAAAGATAGTGGAACCAATACCGTGCTTTCTACGTTGCATGCAAAAACAGAAATTCCGGCAAGAATGGCACCTTTGATTTTTATTTCTACTATGCTGACGCATTTATGCGGCGGCTCCTCTGGCAGAGAAGGAGCAGCTTTGCAAATTGGTGGCAGCCTCGGCAATCTGCTGGGCAGATGGTTTCATTTACAGCCAGCAGATAAGAGAGTACTGGTGATGTGTGGGATGAGTGCTGCCTTTTCCGCTGTGTTTGGGACACCGTTGGCAGCAGTTTTTTTTGCTATGGAGGTTGGTAGTGTTGGGATTATGTACTATGCAGCACTGGTTCCCTGTGTGACTGCATCATTGTGTGCAAATTTTATTGCAAAGCTTTGTCGAGTAGAACAGGAGGGTTATCCAGTCATTTCCATGCCAGACTGGTCGTTGGAAACGTTGGCAGCCGCTGTCCTGTTGGGGTTATGCTGTGCAGGATTGAGTGTATTATTTTGTATTTTGTTGCATGAAACAGACTGCTTTCTAAAAAAGAAAATTCCAAATGCCTATATTCGGATTGTAAGTATTGCAGTAATATTGGTAATACTGGGACTGCTTCCGAATAATGCTGACTATCTTGGTGCAGGAATACCGGTTTTATTGCGGGCACTTTCCGGACAGGTGGTCTGGTATGCTTTTCTCATGAAATTACTCTTTACAGTACTCACTATGGCAGCAGGTTTTAAAGGTGGCGAAATTGTTCCCTCCTTCTTTATTGGAGCAACGTTTGGGTGTCTGTATGGTTTGTTGTTACATCTCTCGCCGTCTTTATTTGCAGCACTTGGGATGATTGCTGTTTTTTGTGGCGTGACCAATTGTCCGGTTACTTCATTATTGATTGCGTTTGAGTTGTTTGGCATGGGTGCAATGCCATATTTCCTTATCTGCATTGCTATAAGCTATATGTTATCAGGATATTATGGACTATATCATAGTCAAAAAATTATATATTCAAAATATGCACCTAAATACATCAATCGGCATACAAGAAATTAAACATATTTTTTGTGTAGATGTAAAAGAATAATATGTTTAGTTTAGGTCATTTTATGAGAAATTTTTTTATGAATCGTATCTGAAAAGTATCATGCTACTCATTGTTTGATGAGCAATACTTATTTTTTGACATGTTAATAAAACCAGAATGCCATCGTAGGTAATTCTACGATGGCATTCTGGCTCTATATATTCTATTTAAGGAGTCTACAAAGTGAAAGTTATCTAATTGTATAAGGCAGTTCTGGAATCAGCATATACTGTCCTCTATTGCAAACAACGGCATTGCAAAGCCATCGGCTTTGCGAGGACAGTATGAACGGCGGCTCTTGGTGGCAGAG
>JAEDGE010000086.1 GCA_016297675.1 Oscillospiraceae bacterium | reverse complement strand
CGATCAATTTGGCTAATTTATGTAAGTTTTACACCCCATGTGCAAGTCGGGATTTTATTTTTATACATTTTTATGTACGCCATAAAACACGCTTCCCGCTTCCAAGTTCACACGATACTGGCAGCCCAATGCATACAGCTGACACGGATGCAGGCATTTTCCAGCATCAGAGCACTGTACATAACGCGAACAGCAACCAAATACTTCATTCGGATGATAAGATTTTAAAGCAATCTCAAAAGCTTCTTTTGCAATACTTAAGATATAATCCACAGATTGTGTTGTAACTTTTGCCCATCCACTGGATTCTATCACAGTAGTATAGTCAGGCTTTAAAGGGAGCTGATTAAAAAGCTTATCACTCATAAAAATACGAGCGACACTTTTTGCACTAAAATCAACCGTAGCAAATCGCATCGTATCTGCATGAAAAACATGGTATGTTTTATCTTCCAATCCTATATTAAGTGTAGATTTTTTATTTTCTACACCATTACTGTCTTTCAAATTTTCAAAGAAAAATTCTTCTCCTGTAAAACCGGATTCTATTAACTTCTCTTTTGCAAAATCCTGTAAGGCAGATTGAAATTCACTGATTACTTCTTTATACATTTGCCATTAGCTCCTCTTCTTTCAGTATCTTTATTTGAGAGCCTTTTTCCTGTAATTCCAGTGCCCGTTTTACTTTTGTTCCATAATTCCCGCAGCTCCAGTTTTCGCTGCCATTGCCGCCAACAATCAGATAATCTAATGCTTTTATTACCGATTTCTTGATGATTGCACCCTTTCCTGCCAGAATATTTTCTAATTCTGTCCTCTGTTCAAAATGGACAAATTCTCCGGTTAAACATACCGATTTCCCATCAAAGCTGATTGCAGTGGATGCCTCCTCTGTTTTCTCGGAGAAATTTTCTACTGGATCAAGAACGTCACTGAATACTTGTAACATATGATCCAGTTCTGCTTGTTCTAATACACCATCTTCCAAGGCTTTATCAATCTCGCTCAGTACAAAATCAAACGGATAATGCCCCTCAAGCTGCCGATTGTTGTCCACCCAATTTTTCAGACTCATTACCTCTGCTTCCGTCAAAACATTGTCGCAAGTAACACCGAGCAGAAGACCCTTTAAAAGATTCAGACTTTGTGTATCCTCAGAAAAGCGTGTCCACTGTCGACGATTTCTGGGAGCAGAATTTCCGGAAGCCTTCTGCTTAATTCCTATAAATAAAGGCTTCAGCTTCTGATAGCATTCATGTGTTGCAATACAGTCATAAACCGCACGGTGCTGCCCTTCATTGACAACGTTTAAATAATCTTGTATGGTTTCTAATTTATAATTTGGTACATCTAATTCACAGTGTCTGGCATAATGAAGTGTGTCAAGGTAGTCATTCTGAAGCGGTCTGCCGAACAATTCCATAGCATTGTCGTATAAAATACTGGTGTCGAATGATGCGATATTGTGCCCAAGCAGGATATCCTTTCCGATAAAATCCAGAAATTCTGGAAGACAAGCCTCAATTGTAGGTGCGGAAGAAACCATGTCATTTGTGATGCCTGTAAGTTCTGTCACAGCTCTCGGAATGCGTTCTTCCGGATTTACGAAAGTATCATAGGTATCTACAATTTGATTATTGCGAACACGAACAGCCGCTAATTCAATAATAGAACAGTCATTTACATTAAATCCGGTTGTTTCAAGGTCAATTACTACATAATCCGATAAGTCATTTAAAACGGACTTTCCTTTTAAGCGGTTCTTCAATGTTACTCCCCTTCTTTCTCCTCGTTTTCATCCACATAATGATACATGATGGTTAACAGCTCTGTACGCTTCCGTAAAGGCAGTCGTTTCAGGATGCTGCAAATTTCTTGCTCCAACTCTTCTGTCTCTGATGATACGTCTCTTGCTATATCCCCTATTGCAATACTGTTATTCTGGCAGCTATTGCCGAACGCAATATGGTTTCCACTGTTTTGCAAAGTTGACGTACCAAATTCCGGATTATCGGTCCTGCCAAGCAAATAGTCTACAGAGCATTCGAGATAATCTGCAATTTTTGCGAGACTGTCGGATGCAATCATCTTTCCATGCAGCATGTGGGAAAAAGTATTTGATCCTAAATTGCAGTTTTCAAGAATTGATTTCATTGTAAGATTTCGCACCTTAGCAATTTCCTTAATCCTATTCGCCATATATGGCGAATTATACAAATTTTCGTCCTCCATTTTGTTCACTCCTACAAAAAATCTATTTATGGCGATTTTTAAGTTGACAATCGCCATTTATAGCGTTATAATAAAACCAGTTCAGACGAACAGCCCTGATAAGGTTTGCAAAGGCTGATGAGCTGAAACATCCTGCACCAGAATGTAAAAAAACCGTATAATTGTCAAAATACACCTATTACAATTATACGGCTTTTTGCAAATGCTGTCAATCACTAAGAGATTAAATATCACAAAATAAAAGATAAGGAGGAATATTGTGTCGTTAGCCTATAATCTACGAAAATTACGGGAACAAAATCAGTATTCGCAAGCAGAACTTGCAAGAGCCGTACAAATCGCCCAGTCTACAATTGCCATGTATGAAACTGGAGAACGCGTCCCAAACGCCTATGTACTGATGAGAATCGCAAACTTCCTGCGTGTCAGCTGTGAGGAGCTTGTCGGTGAACAGACAAGCACAGAGGAAGTCCAGATGACGGAAGCAGAATTTCGGGACGCTCTGCGGAAAAAGGATGCACCGGATCGTGCAGCAGTCACCTACTCCAACGGCGATATCTGGCACTATCACAGGCGAGAAAACGGCGGATGGGATATTCATCCAGAGGAAAAAACAGAAAGAGAAGGAGAAGGAGCAGGAACATGAGTCAAAAAAACATCTATACACTGGAAGTCAAATTCTCCAACGGTGCCTACGGTATCATCGTAACACCACAACTTTTTCCCAATGAAATCCCAAACTGGGTGTACTACATGGGAATCCGGAAATATCGGGTTCGGGAGCTGAATGGAGAACGCATCAAAACTGACTGGAATGACGTGGATATTGATATGGATGAAAAAGGAAAGGAATATCTCAAACTTGGAGATAATTTCTTTCTCCGTGATCTTTCTCGTATCTGGAAAGTACATGTAATTAAATAAATTAGGAGGAACTGAAAATGGAAGAAAAGGAAAAAGTAGAGCTGGTCGAGCGGCCGAGAAAGAAAAAGAAAAAATCTATGGACATTAATTGGATGTCCGTAATGATTGCCGTTGTCATCATAAGCCTAATTCTGTACGGTCTGCTATCAGGCGAGGCAACCTTATACGATAACAATGGGAATCCGGTTTCTATCATTCCAAACTAAGCATACTTTCGTTTCTAAGCCGTTGTACGATAACAGCGGCATTCCAATCGCCGTAGTGTCGGTGCGGCGTAAAACAAAACCGACACGACACCCCTTTCTATGTAAATACGCTTCTGCCGCTGAGCGTATCAGCGGCTCCCTAAAGGGAGGTGTAGGATGAAAAGCAGAAGACAGAAAAAATGGGAGCGGGACTATGCAAGGTATTTACTGACACCGCCGGGACTTGATGAGAAAGAAGCGGCAAAGGTCGTCACAGAAGAGAAGATAAATGCTTTCATGGAAACCGTCGAATTCAAAGTAATGGTTCTGGCAGTAGAATTCTACCAAGACCCCGTAAACAAAGCAGCCTATAAAAAATGGCTGCGTGCAAAAAAGAAAAGGAGGAAAATCATATGCGTGCGAGCAAATTCAAAGGCTTCTACATAATCGAAGACTTTATGGTGAACGAACTGGGATTGGGTGGTACGAAACTGCTGCTGTTTGCCGCAATCTACAGCTTTTCCAGAAAAGGAAAAGCGTGCAATGGCAGCTTAGAGTACTTAGCCGATGCGGTCAAGTGTACGAAGCAGACCGCCATCAACAACCTGAAAGCGTTGGAAAAAGACGGGCTAATCTATAAGCAGCAGACCAGAGATGCAGATGGTGGATTGAGAAACCATTATGGTGTCAATCTGACAGCTTTACAGGAAAAAGGTTGTTTTCCACAGATTGTGGAAATGAATTGTGGAAAGCCTGTTGAAACTGTTGAAAATCAGACCGAACGGTCCAATTTTTTTAAGCCGAAGACCAAAAATTTTGAATGCCCCCCAGTCAAAAAACCGGAATGCCCCAGTCAAAAAATGATACCTAACAAGTATATAGGGAGTATATCTTCTTCTGGAAGAGAGCACGGCAAGCCGCCCTCGGAGAAGCAGGAAAAAAAATTGACATTCGGAGAATTCCAGAACGTCTACCTGACTGCATCGGAGTACAACCAGCTGAAAAAATGGTATGGAGAACAGTTGGATGTCACACTGACGAGCTTCTCCAGCTTTATGTACGAAAACAAACGGACTTACCCAAATCATTTTGCCATGCTGACAAAGTGGTGCAAGCAGGACTTACAGCGGATAAGACAGGGATGGAAGCCGAAAAAATTCAAATACGTTTCCGAAAATGCAGCGGCTTACGCTTCTCTTGTGCCAAACATCGAAGTCGGAGATTGTCCCACAGATTACTCCGTGATGGCTCCAGAAGCCGGTACGCCAGAATGGGAGGAATACATGGATGCTGCCTTCCGGCAGCTCCACCAGCAGCAAAAAAAATCCGCTGCCGAGTGTGAGGACTCAGCAGCGGACATAAGCAAACATTGGCTACAATGTTAAATCGCATTTTCATTGTAGCACATTGTTTGTTCCTTGTCAAGAGAGGAGGAGCAAATTTTGAACGCTGACTTACAAATTTTCATCGGGGTGCTTGCTGTATATGGCATTCCCTATCTGGGCTATCGGTTTTACAAATACCGCAAAGCACGCTTGGAACAGCCACAGCAACCGGAACAGCCGAAGCCAACCACGCCGGCACTCCGATATCAGGAAGCCACAGATACACTGGATGAAATCCAGAAAAAGCGAAAACGCATTGAGGAACTGAATCGGTTCATCAGCAATGTGCGGGTATCCGGCAGCTGTGCAGAATATGATGAACGTGCCGATCGGGTAGAGATTTCCTATCGGGACGAGAATGATACCGTCCGTTCGCTGTCGGCTCATGTGGGCGGCAAGTCGGAACTCTTTGTACAATTTGCGGTGCAGGAACGAGATGCTTTAATCACTTCCCTGCAATCCGACTTTGAAAAATTGGCAGGACGTGAGGGACAAAACGGTGGACAAAACGAGGACAAAACGGACAGGGGAGGGGAGCTGATCCGTCAGATGATCGAGGATGCCGGACTGTAAATACTGCGAAGACTGCGGTATCTTTCTTGGAACCAGAGAGGAGCTGGGAGACCATCGTTTCAATCCCCTCAAACGATGCCCTGCCTGTCAAAAGACACACCGCAGAACGCAAAAAGCCGCATCCAGAAAGCGGTGCAATGACAAAAAAGCACTGCAAAAATGCGAAGCTAAGATACAGGAACAAGAGGCGGTAACGCAGGAACTGCATGGATACCGGAGCTATTTTGGATTGCAAAGCAAAGAAACCGGACTACTGCGGAAGCGTGTCTCCCAATTGGAACGCAGCAACCGCCAGCTGCTTTCCTACATCCAACGCATGGAAGAGGTGTTACATCATAAATAAGTATCTTGTGTACTGTCTGATAGACGGTGCCCAATCGGTCGCAGAACTGGAAGCAGAAAGCGAGTCGGAATTATGTTCCGTGCTGAAGCAGAAAATCAAGGAACAGTTCCCGACCGATGCGGAAGAAATCGAAATCATTACCATAGAGAAAATATAGGAGGAAACAAAAATGGCTACTACTATCGCAATCGCAAACCAGAAGGGTGGCGTGGGAAAGACCACCACTGCCTACAATCTCGCTGCTGCACTGGCTGGAAAGGGAAAGCGTGTGCTTCTGGCAGACCTTGACCCACAGGGAAACCTGTCAGAATACTGCGGCTTCACCGACACCGATGCCATGAGCATGGCGGATCTGATTCAGGATGTCGTACTGACCGCCACTTTATCCCGGGAAAAAATCGAAAACACCATCCGGTATTGCAAAGAGATTCAGGTGGACTATCTGCCTGCCACACTGGAGCTTGCCAGTGCAGAAATCGCCATGCAAAACGCCCTGTCACGGGAATCTATCATCAAGCGGATTCTGGACAGCGTGAAACAGGATTATGATTACATTCTGCTGGATTGTCTGCCATCCTTGGGGGTATTACTTTTAAATGCCCTCACGGCAGCAGATGCGCTTCTGATTCCGGTGCAAGTACAAAAGTTTGCCGTTTCCGGCTTGACTGCTTTGCAGGACGTCATGCGGCAGGTGCGGGCAACCGTCAACATGGACTTGAGCCTTGCCGGCATTCTGCCGACAATGGTGACAAATACAAACGTCAGCCGAAACAACCTTGCAACGCTGATTGCACACTATGGAAACGCCGTTTTTACCACGTGCATTCATCACAGCGTTTCCGCTACACGCAGCGTGGAAGAACAGACCGCCATTCCAACCAACACCAAGTTAGGCACAGAGTATGTGCAGCTTGCAGAAGAACTCCTGCAGAGGGGGTTCTGATATGGCGTTCAACCTAAATGCCATGCTGGGCAGCAGTGAAAATCAAATCCAGTAAATTCCGGTAGACCGATTGGTGCCCTATTACAAGCATCCGTTCAAGCTGTATGACGGCGAGCGGCTTTCTGATATGGTGGAGTCTATCCGGCAGAATGGTGTGCTGGTTCCCATCATCGTGCGGCCTTGTATGGGAGATTATGAAATCCTTGTGGGGCACAACCGCTGGAACGCTTCCAAGCTGGCAGGACTGGCTGCCGTTCCTGCAATCGTGAAGAACGGCTTGACGGAAGAAGAAGCGGAAATGTATGTGGTGGAATCCAACCTCATGCAGAGAGGTTTTGACAATCTGAAAATCAGCGAACAGGCGGCAGTCGTTGCCATGCGAAGAAATCAGATGTTCTCACAGGGCAAGCGGAATGACATTCTGAAAGAGTTGCAGGAACTGGAACACGGAAGCTACAAACCCACACTGACCGCAGATAAGGTCGGCAGGGAATATGGATTAAGCCGAAATTCCGTAACCCGATTGGTGCGGATTGACTCCCTGCATCAGGAAATCAAGAATTGGATTGATGCAGGGCTTTCCGTCAGAGCCGGCGTGGAATTATCCTTTATTCCGTCAGATGGACAGGCACTGTTAGCAGAATATCTATTGGAACGAACACCGGAAACCGATACAAATTACGATATCATTCGGAAACTTCTGACCGAAAAAAGAGCAAAACAACTCCGACAGGCGTTTGCAGACGGGCAAATCCAATCTAAAACTGATTTAGATGCCATTTTTTCAGAGCAAAAACCTGTACAGCCGGAAACGGAATCAAATCCGGAGGAAGAATCAGAGCCGGAACAAAAACCGCCTGCAAAACAACCACCACGGATTCCGGATGCCATGAAAGAAACTCTGGATTCGTTGCAACTGCCGGACATAGAATCTTTTGAACGGGCAATTGCAAGAGGAGAATGGGTGGCGATGGAATTGCAAGCTGGTCGCAGATGTGTACTCGAACTGCTACAATACACAATGCAAGTCCGCTATCCGGAGGAATCCACAGAAAACGAAAATTCAACTTCTACCCCACTGGGGTAGAAGTTCCAATAGGAGGAAACTCAATGAAAAAATTAGAGGAAATCAGAAAGCAAACTGGCTTACTGATAACAGACGAAGGGAATGACGGGCTTGCCGGTTGGTTATTTCTGCATGGAGCAAAAGGGAAACCAGCTGTGGTCGTTGTTTCATGGGGTGGAGATTGGGAGCATGTTTCGGTATCTTATGCAAACCGTGTGCCAACATGGGATGAAATGTGCAGAGTAAAGGATATGTTCTGGGGCGAGGAGGAATGCGTGGTACAGTATCATCCACCAAAGTCGGAATATGTAAACCTTCATCCGTACTGCCTGCATTTATGGAAACCGGTAAACACCGAACTGCAAAGACCACCGAAAGCGTTCGTTTAAACCGGTAAATGAACTTCTGCCCCACTGGGGTAGAAGTTCCAATAGGAGGAAAATCAAATGGATTGGAACAAGAAAAGTGGTCATCACA
>JAEDGE010000085.1 GCA_016297675.1 Oscillospiraceae bacterium | reverse complement strand
TCTGGCTGCCGACATTTTTGAACATATATTTGACACTGGTGTCCATGACTGCTCCGGTCGGACGAACTGGTGTCGGCGGTTCAATTGGGGTACCGTTGCCGTTCACTGTCACATATGGTCTTTCTGGCATTGGCTGGTCAGAGCCAAGATAGAAGCTGGGATGCGGCGGCTGGTTGTAGGCAACATTCTGCCCTGCCACCTGATTGCGGTATTGTGGGTCATGCATCAGCGTTGTAATACGGCTGCCGGTGGTATAGGGCGTGCAATAGATCCGAACGGATTTGCTGTCTGCTGCCCGTACAATTAATTCCTCTCGCCAGTCACCAAAGATATCAGCGGACAGGCAGGGCGTTCCCTTTGTGGTATTGCAGGTATAATATCCTGTTGTTGTCAGGAGCGTTGTCAGCTTGCCATCCTCTCCCATTTTTGCAATGGTTGCCGGAGAATCGGTATAACCATCCAGAATCTCTCGTTCAAAGTCACCGTCCCAGTAGCTCAGGAAATTGATGGCTGGTCTGCGGCAGGAAAGCGTATTGCCGCTGCCGTCAAAGACATCGTTTCCCAGACCCCAGAACTCTGCTCCATCGTTGCCTGCCCAGACATTATCGGCACAGCAGCGACCGGTATCGCCAGTTCCATTCTTGTGGAAAATAATGCTGCCGGTTTTGGCATCCACTAAAGAAACACCATAGGGCTTATCTTCATGACAAATCCAAAGCTCCAGTCCGTCCCGTTCCGGCAGCAAATCGCCCAGATGCATGGCATCGCCGTGCCCCTTGTTGAGACACCATAGCACTTTGCCGTTATCGTCCAGACAGGTGGAACCAGTGATAATTTCCTGTTTTCCATCCCCGTCCACATCTGCGGGCATACAGTTGTGATTGCCGTCCCCATATCCGGCAGCGGAGGAACTGTTTCCGGTGTCAAATTTCCAACGCTGCACGAGCTTTTTATTCACAACATCATAAGCAGTTGCCGTCATTCTGGTATAATATCCACGGAGCGTGACGGCACTGGGATGTACACCATCCAGATAGGCAACGGCACCCAGAAAACGATCGACACGGTTGCCGTATTTATCTCCCCACTTGGAAACAGTGCCTCTGTCCGGTACATAATTGACGGTGTCCAGTGCTGCTCCTGTTCTGCCGTCAAACAGGGTATAATATTCTGGACCAGAGAGTACATAGCCGCTGGAGTTGCGATAATCGGCAGAACCATCCCCAATCACCGTCCCTTGTCCGTCGATTGTGCCGTCTGCTGTTTTACAGGTCATTTCGGCATAGCCGTCACAGTCAAAGTCGGCAACAAGAAATTGTGTATAATGAGCACCGGCACGGATATTGCGTCCCAAATCAATCCGCCAGAGTTTCTGTCCGTTGAGTTTGTAGCAGTCAATATAGACATTGCCGGTTTTCCCCTTTTGGGAGTTGTCCTTCGAGTTAGAAGGATCCCACTTGACAAATAATTCATAGACGCCATCCCCGTCTACATCGCCCACACTGCAATCATTCGGGCTATAGGTACAGTCAGAAGCGGTTGGTGTGTCCATCGGAATTTCAAAGTAATCCGTACCGGAAATCAGGCTGCAAGTGCTGGTAGACTGCACCGCACCATTTACGACGGCATCCACCCGATAACTGGAAGAGGCAGAACCGCTTTCATCATAGAAACAGGTTGCCTCTTCGCCCTGACTGGTGTAGATGAGGGTATTGTTGCGGTAGAGCTGGAAGACGGTACCGGTCGGATCATCGGCAAGAAACCGCCAGCTGACCAGCATACCGTTTCCGGTTTTGATGGCAGTGATGCCACGGTCGAGTTTTTCCACAATGGGTGCAGACGCTGCATCTGCGGTGATGGTTGTGCTGCTGATGCCGGACAGTGGCAGGGCACTGAAAGAGAGTGCCGCTGCTGTCACAGCAGAGAGCATCGAACGGAATGAGAACTTCATACAAACAGCTCCTTTTACAATATTTTGTTTTTCAACACTTTTTAATCGGTGAAAAGACACCGATTCCCCACTCTATAGTACACTTTTTGAATGAGAATTGCTTTGCTTTTTTGGCACTTTTTTATGTCATTTCTGTTAATTTCAATAAAAAATCATCAACAAAGAAGAAAATGTATAGGAAATATGCAATCAAAGAAGCGTTTTTGTTGGTATCCATGGTTAGTATGGATAGTATGCATTCTGTTCAAATATGTGGTAGAATAGGAATGCAATATACATTTCATGTAGAGGTACTGCATGAAATTTTGTAGTTTTATCAGAAATTTTTTCATTACATTGATAGAATTCTTGTTTTCATTTCGTAGTAATCAGTGAAAGGAGGTTCACGAAACCACTATAGCAAGGAGGGAGTAAATTGAAAATCACAGAAAAAAATTTTATCAAGCATCTGCAACGAAAGGAGGAGCATGCACTCGAATTTGTTGTAAGAAACTACGGCGGACAAATGAAAATGGTGATTCATCATATATTGTACGCATATCCGGAGGATGCTGAGGAATGCCTATATGAAAGTATCTTGAAAATATGGGAACACATTGCATACTATGACGAAACGAAAAGCACATTTGCAAACTGGGCTGCAGGAATTGCAAAGTATACGGCACTGGACAGACTCAGAAAATTGACAAAGCTTGCACCTATGGTAGATATAGACGAAATACAAATCGAAGATGTTACACAGATCACGGATGATGCACTGTTCAATGAATTTTTTATGGAATTGATCTCCTGTTTGAATGAAGAGGACAAGATGATTTTTATCCGTATTTTCTGGCAGGGTGCGTCCGTCAGTGAAACCGCAGCTGCACTCGGCAAGAAAAAAAGCGTATTGTACAACCGCATTTCCAGGGGAAAAAAGAAAATGATTGCAAGCAATCCCAGCTTCTTTCGGAAGGAGGAATAAGCATGAAGGAGCATATCTACAGGCTTTTGAATCAGACGTTACAGGATATAGACCGTTTTGAGACAGAACAGCTTACGGATGAGGAGGTAAATATGATTATGGCAAAATTCAAAAAGGAAATCAATACAGGCAATGCAAATAAGAAAAGAAAAATGAAACGGAGCACGCTTGCAGTGATCATCGCTGCGGTAGTAGCGGTATGCTGTGGCACAGTAGCCGTGGCTGCTGACCATATGGGCGTATTCAACAAGCTGGTTCATAAAAAGGATATGACCTTTTCCCTTCCTGATGTGGAAGAGGAACTTCCCATTGATAAGTTCGCTGTACAGTATGACTATGAAAAAATTGCAGATGCTGCCAAACCAGAAACGGATACCATTACCGCAGAAGCGGAGGGATTCACACTGCAAGTGGATAGTGTGTATTGTGACGGCATGACGCTGATGATCGGGATTTCCGGCAGCATGAAAGACGGCAATCCCACCCATAAGCAGTTGATTAATTTGGATATGCTTACCATCCGGATAAATGACACATTGTACGGCTGCTTGCCGAACCCAGAGGGATTTGCTTCACTGGATGGCAGTCTCGTACTGGATGAAGGAACAGAGAATCAGTTCAGTGGGGATATTATTTTAATCTTATTACAGGATGCGGAGATAACAGAACCGACAACCGTAAACGTCAGTGCTGGTCGTATTACAGCACAGGAACACTATATGGACAGCAATTATGTGGAATTGGGAAATCTTAAATTTTCTGTGGATGTAATGCCAGATGCATCTCTGCGAGAGCAGGAAGCATACACCATTACGGAAGATGGTGATTCTATTCGATTCTATGAGATCTCTCCAGCTATGATGATCGTGGGATTTCGCTCATCCGATCCGAATATTTCCTCGTGGCTAAATGATGAAAACGGCGAACAGATTGAACAGATGGGAATGGCTGAACTTCCAGACTATGGGGATGGTTATAGCATTGGATGCATGGTTCCTGTTGATAATGGCTATGTCACAGCGACCTTTTTCAATAAAAATGATAGTGATGAAAATGGAAATCCCATCCATATAAAAGAAATCAGAATCAATATGGACGAGGTAACTGCCGCTTTGAAGGGGAATACGGAAGGGGATTAAAAATATAAATATGCATTTCAGAAATGGTATGATGGGCATTTTCAGAAAAACTATAAAATCGGATAGACAAATCGTCTGTTTTATGCTACAATAAAGGCAAGTGCTTTGCACAAAATCACCAAACAGGAAAAGCAGAAAGGACGATTTTTACCATGAAACCAACTGTTCAGATTTTCAATTGGAAAGGCATGCCGTGTTTGCAGCTTTCCAGCGGCGGCTATACGGCATGGATTGCTCCAGAGATCGGCTCCAATGTCATTCGCCTGCATCATGCAGAAAAAGGGATTGAATTTTTCCGTTTTCGGGAGGACAACACGCCGGAAGCCATCCGCCAGTCTGCGGAAGTCTGGGGACTGCCGACGCTCTACCTGCCGAACCGTTTTGCAGACGGCGTACTGAAGACTTCGGATGCGGTGTATCAGCTGCCTGTCAACGAAGCCGCTCCATATCACAACCACATTCACGGCTTCCTGCACAAGCGGACGCATCGTGTGATGGAACTCTGTGCCGATGAAACGGCTGCATGGGCAAAGACCAGCTATACCTACGATGAAAATGACCCATTTTTTGCAAGCCTGCCGATCCCGTTTCGGGCAGATTTTACCTTCCGCCTGACGGAAGAAGGGCTGTTTTACAGTGTGACCTTTACCAATCTCTCTGATAAGCAGATGCCGATGTCGCTTGCCACCCATACTACAATCAACAGTCCGTTTGTGGTAGGAGCAGCGGAGGAAAACAGCCGGATTACCGTTCCGATTGCAGAAAAATGGGTGCTGAACGAACGCTGCCTGCCGACCACGGAAATTCTGCCGCTGGATGACTATGATATGCAGTACAAGAATGGCATCATGTGTCCGGTTCTAAAGAACATTGATAATGATATGTATACAGCCACTGCTCAAACATTAAATGGCAAGCCGTTCTATGGCATGACGGCAGTTGATACCGCAACCGGAAAGGGCATCGGGTATGAGGTATCTGAGAATTATAAATTCTGGATTCTCTGGAACGACAAGGGACACAATGGTTATTTCTGTCCGGAGCCGATGACCGCAATGATTGACGCTCCGAATCTGGAACTGCCGAAGGAACAGACCGGTTATCAGGAACTGGCACCGAACGAAACCTTTACTGCGACACAGCATTTCTTTGTATTATAATATATAATGTGTGTTCCATGAACAAGTTTTCCCCGCCGAATGGCGAACTGCGGTCAAGCTGGCTCAGCTTGGCGGAAGGGGATTGTTAAGGGGAACAAGCTGTTCCCCTTAACAAAGTGTGCAATTAGAGAGCGTTTTGATCTAAGAGAAAATCGCTGTCCGCCCTCTCATAAAACAAAACGGCATGAATAACAAAAATTTAGAGGAAAAAGGCTGCAAGTTTGGATAAGGAATCGGGCGGACAGCGGACACAGGCAGACAGCGAAGCGAATCTGCCGGATGGTTCGGAAAAGGTTTCCCTAAGAACTTTATTCCTCAAATACATAGCATAAGAAAAACGGCTGTTCCGTCTGCAAAAGACTGGAACAGCCACTTTTTTATGTTTCTATCTCTTTAAAATCCACTCGAATATCCCCTGTATCCGTACGAATGGTCAAAGTGTTCATGGCATTGGGAATCCGGTAGCCGCTTTTTTTGCCGTTTACCCGAATGTCTCCTACATCCGTTTCTGCATCGACAGAACAGCTGTCCTTCTCTGCATACAGAACGCAGGTGACGTCCCCAACGTCATTTTCAATTTTGCAGTTGTCGTAAAGGGTGCAGTCTTTCAAATCCACATCGCCTATACCAGAATCAATTTCTGTCCGAACCAGTTTGCTGTCGGTGATTCGCAAGTTACCAACATCGTTGGTAATTGTTCCGCTGCCATTGGCAATGCAGTTTTGCATCTCTAAATCGCCTGTATTTTGCTGGATATGCAGCTTCTCTCGCACCTGTACCTGTTCCAGCAAAGTATCTCCCACATCATTGGAAACCGATAAATTTTTGCAGGTGATGTTTTGCAGAGAGTGTGTGCCGGTGTCGTTTTCCACGGAAATGATATCCGCTTTCAGGTCCTTCACTTGAATTTCTCCCACATCACTGTCTAATGTCACCGTTTCGTAAATGGCTGCTGGCAGAGAAATCGTCACTTTTGATGTCGGTAGAACAATGCCAAATTGAAAATGGGTGTACCATTTTTCTTTCTCCGGTCTGGCATCAATACAAAGAGTGCTGTCTTCTACGGTCACATGAATTTGATCATCGGGCAGATTGGTGGCAGAAATGGTGCAGATGTCCCCTTCTGCCGCCTGAATGGTGACATCCATCACATCCGTCTGACAGTCAATACTGGTAAACGGTTCAGTTACCTCAAAATAGCGATCTTTCAAGTTCACGGCTTCCGCATATTTGGTTGTATTCCACGCACCGGCTGCAATACTGACACCAGTCAGTACGATTCCCCCGACCAACAGTGCACAGGTGGTGATATAGTAAGATTTACGCAATTTCATCCGTTTCCTCCCCTTTCATCCAATGGCAGAATTTCCGTCCCAGAAAAGCATGTGCTTTCCAAAGTTCCACAATGCCGAGCAGACATGGTTTCCAGCAGAGCAGAGCCAATCCGGCAGCAACCAATGCCCAGCCAATTCCCTGCAAACCGATGGGATAATACACCGAAAAATACAGGATGCCGGCAAACAAACTGCTGATAGAACCGGCAGCCAGTGCAATCGGCAGGACTGCCAACAGCACCCATACGGTAACCAGCAGGGCAAACCACGCTGCTAAAAAGCCAATCCAGAAGGGAAAGGTCAGAATCAAAACCGCTAACTTCCAACCGAAATTAGATTTTTTTTGTAAGGGTTGTGTAGGCGGTGTGGGTTTTCCATCGTGGAGCAGGCGTTCCGCTGCTTCCTCCGGCGTATCGACTGGTGTTCCCCCCTCCTGAAAGTAGGAGCGGTAAAATGCCAGTGCCTCGTTGCGATCCTCTTCGGGTGCGTCTTTTAGTGCCCGTTCCAGACGGGAAAGATATTCTTGTTCAGTCATCATGCATCCTCCTCATTCAAAAAATAATCCACTTGTTGTTTGTATTGCTGCCATTCGCTGCGATAAGTTTGCAGGGCAGCCTGTCCCATGTCCGTGATGTGATAATACCGCCGGTTGCGACCCATATAGGGTTGGTCATAGGTGATCAGATACTGATTTTTTTGCAGTCGCCGTAGAACCGGATATAATGTGGACTCTGAAATGGAAAAGACGGTTTGAATTGTGTGCGTCAGTTCATAGCCATAGGTGTCTTTTTTGGCAATCAGAGAGAGTACCACCGCATCCAGCAAGGCAGTGCTGACAGAAAAGACAGCCATTGTTCCGCCTCCTTTCTGAAATTTGCTGAACGGTTATACAATATCGTTCCATATTTCATATTATACGCCGTATGATATCGTTTGTCAACGAAAAAGAGAGAAAAACCTGCACAAAATTTGATTGTGAAATTTGTGCAGGTAGTACAAAGGAGAAAAAACAGTTGTCGAGAAAATTTAGGTGAAAGTAGTCCCCTATTTTTATTTTCTCTTTGCACGGAAATCAATTTTTAAATAATGGTGTAAATTCTACGCCGTAGGCGACTATGGTCAAGCTGATTCAGCTTGGCGAGGGGGATGCAAGGGGGGCAAGCTGCCCCCCTTGCAAAGCGAGCGAGTTGGAGTCGGTCAATGAACGAGGGACAAGATACCGCTGTCCGCCATTTTGAAAAAACAAAACAGAGTGGACAACAGAAATTCAGAACAGTCAGATTGCAAACCGGAGTACAGAATAGGGCGGACAGCGGACACAGGCGAACAGCGAAGCGTATTCGCCGGACGGCTCGGACAAGGTTTCCCTAAGAAATCGTTTTCTAATATCTTCTAAATGAAACGGTCTCACCTCCGCCGGCAAAAGGGGGTTCCACCCCTGCTTTTGCCTGGGTAAAACGTCAATCGCCCCCGTGCAACCTGACTGCAAATTCGATAGGAAAATTAAGAAGGGCGATTGACGTGACATTCTTTCTCATCCGTTTTCTTATCCGAATTTGCAATGTTCCGCAGGGGGCAGCTTGCC
>JAEDGE010000084.1 GCA_016297675.1 Oscillospiraceae bacterium | reverse complement strand
CAGAAGCCTCGTTCAGTGGTGTGTTCTATGACCGGTATATTCTGGGGCTGTGGTGCGTGGCGGAGGGGCTGATTTATCCGCAATTTGACAAGGAAAAGCACGTCAGACGGCTGGAACATCCGCAGGGGAAATGGTATATTTCTGTGGACTATGGCACACTGAATGCGTTTTCTGCTGGCTTATGGTGCTATGACGGACACACCGCCTATCGGGCTGCGGAATGGTATTACAGCGGTCGGGATACCAAACAGCAATTGACCAACACCCAATATGCATCGGCAATCAAAAAACTGGCTGGAAATCGAAAAATAGAATCCGTCATTGTCGACCCGTCTGCTGCCAGCTTTATTGCAGAGTTGGTACACAACGGATTCCATGTCCGTAAAGGCAACAACGATGTATTGGAAGGCATTCGGCGAGTTTCCACAGATTTGCAAAATGGAAAACTGCTCTTTTCGCCAAGCTGCAAAGACTGCATCCGGGAATTTTCCCTGTACCGCTGGGACGAAAAGCAGCAGAAAGATACGCCACTGAAGACAAACGACCATGCCATGGATGATGTCCGGTATTTTGTCAACACGATTTTGCACGGCGGTGCAATTCTATACGATGTAAAGGGGGGGATTTGATTGACAGAATCTGAAATATTATCTTTCAACAATCATCTCTATTTATACAACAGCGGCTATTATATGGAATCGCCGGACGCACCGCTGACGGTGGAGCTGTTGCAAGAATGGCTGGAACGGCACAAACAGGACTGCATCCGGTATCGTTTTCTCAAGGCGATGTACGAGGGGCGGCATCCGATTCTCTTTGCTCCCAAAAAAGAAGATTACAAGCCGGATAATCGGATTGTCTGCAACTTTGCAAAATACATTGTGGATACCTTGAACGGCTATTTCATTGGGAAACCGGTCAAGACCGTCTGTGCAGACAAAGCCATTTCGGCTGCGATTACGCAAATCGAACAGTACAACGACCAGGATGACAATAATGCGGAACTGTCGAAAATTTGCAGCATTTACGGATGCGGCTATGAATTTCTGTATCGGGATGAAATTCCACGGCATTGTATTACTTATCTGACGCCACTCGAAGGATTTGTGGTGTATGATGATACGGTTGCCAAAAAGCCGCTATATGGGGTACGGTATTATTACGATAAAGATAACGTCATGCATGGCAGCGTTTTCACAGAATCCGTGGAAATTCCGTTTTCGGATGCAAACGGTCTGCATTTTATGGAAGAAAAGCATCACTTTTTCAAAGGCGTGCCGCTGATTGAATACATCGAAAACGAGGAGCGAACTGGTGCGTTTGAACATGTGGTCAGTCAGATTCTTGCCTATGACAAGGCGATTTCGGAAAAGGCAAACGATGTGGACTATTTTGCAGATGCGTATCTGAAAATTTTAGGGGCAAAGCTGGACGAAAAATCCTTAGAGCAGTTAAGGCGTAATCGCATTATCAACATGGAATCTGAAATTACAGATCAATTGGTCGTGGAGTTTTTGGAAAAACCAAACGCCGACACCACACAGGAACATTTGCTGGAACGGTTGGAAACGGAGATTTTCAATTTGTCGATGGTTGCCAATATCAGCGACAAGGAATTTGGAAACGCCACTGGCAATGCCCTTTCGTACAAGCTGCTTTCCATGGACAATCTCTGCCGGATGAAAGAGCGAAAATTTGTTTCCGGTATGAATCAGCGTTGGCGGTTGCTTGCAAGCGACCCCATTTCCGGTATGCCGGCGGATGCCTGGATGCAGCTGGACTATCAATTTACCAGAAATGCCCCCAGAAATCTGCTCGAAGAGGTGCAGACAGCAGCTGCCATGCAAGGCATTACATCCCAGAAAACACAGTTGAAAATCATTTCCGCTGTGGACAACGTGGAACAGGAAATAACAGAAATCGACCGAGAAAACGGCACAGTGCCGGAAGACGCCCTTCGTGCAGACAGGATAGACGATGGCACGGAATAATTCGGACTACTGGAACGACCGAAAGCAGCAGTTCTCCGCTTCTCTTGCAAAGGATGAAAAACGGCTGTTCTCCAAGCTGGCAGCGTACTATGAACGAGAAGCGGCAGCGTTGGAAAAGCAGATTGCCGCCTACTACACGCAATATGGGGAGGGCAATGTGCTTGCCTATCGGCAGCTGCTGCAAACGCTGGACGCAGCAGAGGTGCAGCTATTGATGCAGGATTGCAATGCGTTTGCGGAGAAATATCCGGAATATGCGGATTTCCTGCCAGTACGGGAGAGCATTTACAAGCTGAACCGCTTAGAGGGGCTGCAAACGTCTATTTTGTTGCAGCAGCTGGAAATCGGGGCGGTGGAACAGGAACAGCTAACGGCATTCTTTTTGAAACAGGCGGCACGATATGCGAATTTTTCTGCGGAGCTGTTGGGATTCGGAGAGCAGTTTTACCGAATCGACAGCGATATGGTGAAAAAGGTGGTTGGCAACCGCTGGTGTGAAGGAAAGAACTTTTCCGAACGCATCTGGGACAACCGGCAGAAGTTAGCACGCACGCTGCAAACGGAAGTGGTCAACGGCATCATTCGGGGAGAAAATTACCACACGCTTGCAAACAATCTGCGGCAGAAATTCACCAGTGTTTCCAAAAAACAGGCGGAACGGCTGGTGTATACGGAAGATACTTACCTTTCCTGCGAAGCTGCCATCACGCCGTTTGAAAAAGACCCCAGTTTTACGCAATATCGGTTTGCCTGTACCATGGATGGCAGCGAATGCGATATTTGCAGGGCGTTGAGTGGGCAGACCTTTTCCATCAAAGAACGGACACCGGGGACAAACTTTCCACCTATGCATCCGTGGTGCAGATGCTTTTTTGATATTGTGGTGCCGGATTTGGAGACGATGCGGCGGAATGAGAAAAAATCGGCTGAAAATCGTTCCCATTCAGATGCGATTTTGTTGACAGATATGCAGGATAGTGGTATAATAAAAAAGAAGAAAAAAAGTAAGTATAAATCAAAGTACAGTGCCAGTGAGCAAGCAGAACGTGCTAAAAAGGCAAAGGAAGTTTGTACCCGTGTGCTTTCTGCCTTACATCGTGACCAAAATGGAGCAATTCTTGACAAAATAGTCTATACTGCTTCCGGAAAAGAAGTCAAAATCGTTGAGAAAACAATTCTGTATGAAGAACCAAATTCTATTACACAGCTTGTGAATGGAAAGGGTGGAATTGATAGAAACTTTTTTGATTCCAATGGCAGACAATATCTTCAGATTAGCAATAACGGTCATAATCACTTAGTTGAAGAAGACATTGGAGAATTTGGAGAGCATGCACATGACTATGTTTATGATGAAAATGGGAAACTTATTAGCAGAGCATCAAGAGAACTTACATATAAAGAACGTGAGGAAAACGGTGATATATTATGAGTATTGATGATATTAAAAAAATATTAGAAGTTAATTTTACGCATATTGCCTTTGATTATGCAGGGGAACATTGTGGCGTTGACCCTTTGGCTGCTGACCGATTTGATGCTTGGTGTGGCGATGAAGATGCAGAATTTGAAAGCGTTGACGAATTAGTAGAATCCCCTTTTTTTAAGGGGAAAACATTGAAGGAAATTTGCGATAAAGTTGAAATTATGTAATGATGGAAAACAGCATAATGGTGAAGTAGATTTTGTAATAAAGGCATCTGATGTTGTTGTTGCAAAAGAAGGAGAGTTTATTACAATTATAAAAGATGGCATCCACACAAGCACAAGAATTAAACGGTCGTATGAGGAGTATATAAATGGAAAACAAGTTTGATTCTTTTATGAAAATTGTTCAAAAAGAAGCTGCAAAAAGTAATAAGTGTTTTTTCATAAATAGCGGTGAAGGTCATGATTTTGAAACAGAAACAATGGAAGGCGAAGATTTGTTTGGCTGGCTGATTCCAATTGCAAGAAAGAAAGAATTTATTTCTGAAAAAAGCAGTTCCAATTTTCAGGCTGAAAAATGGGAACCATTTGAAAAGTTTGCAATTTGGAGTGAAAAAGACGGAAACATTTTTGTAGAATTCAAGAACTTTTAAAGAACAAATCTATTTTACAATATAAGAACTGCATTCAAATCATATGAATATGATGACTATGTAAAGGAAATGGTGATATACTATGAAAAGCGTGATGGAAATTCAAAAAGAATTACAAAATGCATTCTGTGTAGCTTTTATATGTGGTGAAAAAGATGGGTATATTGATTGCTGTTATAGTGATGAACTAAAAAAATATATATACCATCTTCGATATGGAACAGATGAGTATGATGTAACAGGGGAAAATGAAGTTTTTACATTTCCATTTATAAATGGGAAATCACTATCTGAAATTTATGCAGACGTTGAAATCCAACCATGTTAAACTTGCCTACTAAAATCGAAGAATATAAAAAGCATCTCAGTTGAGGTGCTTTCCACTATTCAAAGAAAAGAACGCATGTAGTTCCGTCAAGAGGTGAAAATGATGAATCTTGAACAATATTTCTGTAAAACAGTATCCGTGGTTTCTATGGAAAATAAAGAGTATACAGGCAAAGTTGATGTCTACCTTCCTCCAAATGATAATGATGGTCAAGAAGGAATAGGAATAACCTGTGGAGTTTGGCTTGATGAAGAGGATATCAAATCAATCAAAATCATAGATTAAAGCATCTCAATGAGGTGTTTTTTTCATGCTTGAAAGGAAAAATGACAAGTGATGGAAGATAAGTTTGATTCTTTTATGAAAATTGTTCAAAAAGAAGCTGCAAAAAGTAATAAGTGTTTTTTCATAAATAGCGGTGAAGGTCATGATTTTGAAACAGAAACAATGGAAGGCGAAGATTTGTTTGGCTGGCTGATTCCAATTGCAAGAAAGAAAGAATTTATTTCTGAAAAAAGCAGTTCCAATTTTCAGGCTGAAAAATGGGAACCATTTGAAAAGTTTGCAATTTGGAGTGAAAAAGACGGAAACATTTTTGTAGAATTCAAGAACTTTTAAAGAACAAATCTATTTTACAATATAAGAACTGCATTCAAATCATATGAATATGATGACTATGTAAAAAAATGGTGGAGGTGCTAGAAAAATGGAAGAAAAAATAATTTGCCCATTGATTGATAGCCCAATAGATCCAGTCGATTGCATGGAAAATCAGGTTCTGAAAGAAAAAAGCATTCCTGAAAAGTTTAAGAAGAAAGAAAAATGGAAAGAAATTTGTAAAAATTGCAAATATCAAGATTACTAACATTTTTTTAATGGAGAAGCACTTGAAGAAATTTGCGAGTGGTACAACAAATAAGATAACCATTCATTATTCAAAAAAGAGAACACATGTTGTTCCATGTGAGAGGGAAAAGGAAAATGAAAATTGAAAATCCACGTGTATTTTTCAAGAAAAAGATACATGTAGTAAGTACAGATGGAAAAGAATATACCGGTGTTGTGGATACATATGCATATGCGAAAGATAATGATGGAGTAGCAGGGTTTGCACTTGCCGATATAGGTTTATGGATAGATGAGGACGAAATCAAATCCATTGAAATTATTGATTAAAGCATCTCAATGAGGTGCTTTTTTCATTCCAGAAAGGAAAAATACAGTGGAAAACGAAGCAAAAGAAACTAAATGTCCTTGTTGTGGGAAAAGCAATGTTCGTGAATATGACATTTGCAATATTTGCAATTGGGAAAACGACCCGATACAAAAAGACAATCCTGAATTAAAGGGTGGTGCAAATGAAATGTCTTTGAAAGAAGCGATAAATGCTTTTGAAAGTGGAAAAGAAGTAAAATAAGTATATTAATGATATAATATAAGCACTCTGCAAGGGGTGCTTTTTTCATGCCCATTTTACGAAAGGAGCAGCCATGCAACTCATATTTTTTCATGCGAACTACTGTCCGCCGTGCAAACAAATGCAGCTGATTGCGGCACAATATGCAGAACAAACCGGCATTCCGCTGTATACCTTCCGGTCGGATGATGTGTACGGCGGCAATGCCATGGCACGGCAGCACCATGTACATCACATTCCCTGCCTGATTCTGCTCGGCGAGGACGGCAGAGAGTTGGTCAGAACCGAAGCCCTGCACACACTGGACACGCTGCACGCAGCATTTGACACCTATCATCAGAAAGGAGTACCTATCACATGAACGAAGACACCAAAGACACCAACGTGACCGAACCGGCAGAGCCTGCCGCAGCAGAGCCGCAGAACGAACCGGCACAGTCGGCAGCCCTGACAGCTGAGGAGGTTTCCAAAATGATTGCGGATGCCGTTTCCGGTCTGGAACAGCGGCAATCCGAAGCCAAAAAGCTGGCAGAAATGACCGACCAGCAGCGTGCGGAAACGGAGCGGGATCGCTATAAACAACAGTTGGAAGACTTGCAAAAGCAGGTCGATGCGGCACAGATGCAGCAGACGGCAAGGGAAATTCTGGCGGAAAAAGGCATTCACCTGCCGGATTCGCTGCTTGCCCAGATTGTCACCACCGATGCCAAGACCACAAAAGAACAGGTCGAAGCCTTTTCCAAGCTGTTTACACAGGCGGTGGAAGAGGCGGTCAAGGAACGCCTGAAGGGCGAACCGCCGAAGCGTGGCACGTCTGCTGGCATGACAAAAGAACAGATTTTCGCCATCAAGGACGATGCAGCGAGAATCAAAGCCATCAATGAGAATATGAATTTATTTGTATAACAGGAGGAATTTTTTATGGCAGTACAGGAAAACACCAATGTCAGAGCCGATTTTGCAAAGGCACAGAGCATTGATTTTGTGACACGATTCAACGGCAGCATTACAAAGTTGCAGGAACTGCTGGGGCTGACCCGCAGAACCGCAATGTCCAACGGGTCTTTGATTAAGACCTACACTTCTACGGTTACCATGGCAGACGGTGACGGCGTTGTGGCAGAGGGCGATGTGATTCCGCTTTCCAAGGTGGAAACCAAGCTGGCAAACACGTATGAACTGAGTTACAAGAAGTATCGGAAAGCCGTCACGATGGAGGCGATCCAGCGTTCTGGTTTTGATGCGGCTGTCACAGAGGCAGACAACAAGCTGATGAAAACCATTCAGGCGAAGATTCGTGCGGAGTTCATTCAGTTTCTGGCAACCGGTACCGGAACGGCATCCGGTGACACGTTACAGGCGGCAGTTTCTAACGCATGGGGAAAATTGCAGGTACTCTTTGAAGACGATGCGGCAGGCAGTGTCATTGTGCTGGTCAATCCGATGGATGTTGCGGACTATATCGGCGGTGCTTCCATCAGCACACAGAATGCCTTTGGTATGACATATTTCAAGGCATTTACAGATGTTTCGATGATGACCAATGCCAGTGTGCCGCAGGGCAAGTTTTATGCCACGGTTGCGGATAATATCAACCTTGCCTATCCGCTGGTGTCTGGCGGCGAAATCGGGAAGGCGTTTCCATTTACAACGGATACCACTGGTTTGATTGGCATTCTGCACGACACGGACAGCACCAGAATGAATTATGAAACCACCATTGTAACCGGTCTGACGCTGTTTGCAGAACGGTTGGATGGCGTAGTGGTTGGCACGATTGGAGCATAAGGATGACGCTGCTCGAACAAGTACAGATTCGCCTGCAGGGAGAACCAAAGGCAGACGATACCGCACAGCTGCAAGTTTTATGTGACCTTGCCCGTGTGCGGATTTGCCTGCGGATACGGGAGCCGACTTTGCCGGCTTTGCTGGAGCCGATTGCGGCGGATGTGGTGGTAAAGCTGTTCCGCCGCTGGAACTATGAGGGCATTGCATCCGAGGGAGCGGATACAATTTCTACCACCTTTGTGGAAGACATACTGGCGGAATATGACGAGGAATTTGCAGCCTATCGGGAGACCAAGGAAGAGGAATCCGGTGAAAAGGTGGTGCGGTTTCTATAATAAAAAATCCGGTTTGCCGCTTGACAAATCGGTGAAAATCGGGTATCATAAACATAAGGAGAGCATACCGATAGGCGGTCGCTCCCAAGTGATTAGGTTTTAGAAATAACCGTCTCAGTGTGGTAGCAGGGGCGGTTATTTCCGTCTATTATAGTAAATCATGTACAAAAACGAAGCTGCTGTTACCAACAGCATTCCGAGTTGAATCAGTTGATCCCATGTAACGTAATTTTCCATAATACCACTCCCTTCCGGGAGCGTGGATTGACCGCCTACCGCTTTCTGGTATGCTCTTGTTTGTTATCATA